>DASZFO010000151.1 GCA_035939775.1 Pirellulales bacterium
GAGCAAAAGGTGCCTGTCCCCCTCGCGCCGCCTTCGCTGCTATTGGTCGGCGACGTTGACTACGGCGGCGATCCCGGCGTGCTGCTCGCCAGCGATCGGGGCGGGCGAGCCGTTCGCGACGGCGAGTCAAAATGGATTCCCTTGCCCGGCACGCGAGGCGAGATCGACGCCATCCGCGACTCTTTCGAGCAGAGAATTTCCGATGGGAAAATCAAGCAATTGCGCCAGCGGCAGGCGACGTCCGAAGCAGTGCGCGAAGCGGCCCCCAGCTACCGCTATTTGCATTTCGCCACGCATGGGTTCTTCGCCGATCCGAAAATCCGATCGGCCCTGGCGCCGTCGGACAAGCCGGAGTCGAACATGGATCGCGGCGCTATGTTGCAGCAGGCGACCGGCGAGCACCCCGGCCTCTTATCCGGCATCGTGCTGACCGGCGCGAACCAGTCGCCCGTCGAAGGCAAGGGGGACGGCATTCTCACGGCCTTGGAAGTGGGTGAACTTGATCTCTCGGGCGTCGACCTGGCGACACTGTCGGCTTGCGAATCGGGCTTGGGAAAAACAGCCGGCGGCGAAGGCGTGCTGGGCTTGCAGCGAGCGTTTCAAACCGCCGGTGCGCGGACGACCGTGACGTCGCTGTGGAAGATTCCCGACGATGCGACGCGGAGCTTGATGATCGACTTCTACGAGAATCTGTGGACGAAAAAGATGTCGAAGATCGAAGCTCTGCGCCAGGCGCAGCTCGCGCTCATGCGAAAAGGGGTCGACACGCGAGCAGGAGCCAAGCGCGGACTAGAATTCAAAGCGGACCAGCCGCCCGACGCCGACCATCGTCTGCCGCCTTATTATTGGGCCGCTTTCGTCCTGAGCGGCGATTGGCGCTGAGGACATCCGCAATGAGTTTGCGATTCATGGGACCGCAACTTCCCTTCTGCCCGCACGATCAGCGTCTAGCGCGCGGCGGTCCGCCCGACCGACGTAGTTTCGCTACCTCGTCGATCAGACCGAAGCGCGATGGCACGCGTTCGGGTTTGTGAAACGCCGGGACAACCGCTCTCACGAAGCGGGTAAGGCTAGCGCAGTGATCCGGTACTCCTGACCGGCGCGGGCGTCACGCGCCGGCCGATTGCGGCAACTTTCGAAATGGCCTCACGCCGTTTGATCGCTGGCGCCGTGGCGGCGTAGAACCTCGCGGACGGCCTCGGCTCCTTCAGCATGATCTGGGACCTTCGCGCCAGCCCCCAGCAACGCTTCCACGGTTGCGGCGTAATTACTTGAGTTGCGGTGCCAGCCGTGCTCGGAGCCGTAAACGGCCCAGCCGAGCGGCGTGCTGTGGAAGTCCGCGTCGGCGAGCTCTAGCGGCGGGGCAAAACTTAAAATCGCCTCGGCCATCTCGTGGTTACCGTGAAAGGCCGCCCAGTGCAGTGGCGTGCCCTGATGTTGCCCCTGGGCGTCAACAGGCCACCCGCACACGAGCATGAGCTTAGTGACGTCGGTTTCATTCTTGCGCGCTGCGTAAGCGACGTGTCGGCGGTCGGCCTCGGAAAGAAGTTCGACGATGTCGGGATGCTCGCGGCGGATCGCCAATGCTAGCGCCTCATCACCCATCCAGCACGCCTCGAGGAGCTTCACGTCGGTCGGGCTGCGCTCCTGGAGTAGCCGTAGGACTTCCTCGTGGCCGAACTTCCTGGCGACCTGGTGCGGGGAGACATACCAACCCAGCTTCCACTGATAGATCGTGCCGCCGGCTTTGGGGTTGACCATTGGGAAAAACGGCTCGCTGACTCGCAGGCGGATGCATTCGGAGTTAGCGTCAAGATGGCGGCCCGCGAGGTCCAGGTCTCCGAGGGCAGCCGCCATGAGTAGGTCGGTCCAGCAGCCACGAGTGACCAGGTATCGGGCTATGTCGAGACGATCGTCCAGCATGTACTGAGCCGGTGTCGACTCGTGATCCAGGTCGCGTGCGTCGATGTCGGCGCCGTGGTGGAGCAGGTATTCGGCGATCTCGATTGTCGCGGCGAAATGAAGCGGCATCTGGCCGTCACCTCCGCGCGCGTGAACAAGTTCGGGGTCGGACTCAACGAGTTCACGAACGCAATCGAGCAGGCCCAGTCGTGCGGCTGCATGAACGTCCACGAATGCTCCACACTCGATCGCATGGGCGGCTAACTCGGGACTCGCCACGTGGAGCAGCCCGAAACCACCTGCCCACCAGCGGCTCTTCGCGTCGAGGTTCGCGCCGGCGGCCCGCAGTACGTCGAGCATCTCTTTGCTGCGGGCATTCGTGATCGCCGGCGAGTCGAAGGGGCCCAGCGGTTCGTCGATCTTCGCTCTCAGCAAGGTGTAGTCTTCGAGCAATTTCCGAACGCGTGCAACGTCGTCGGCTCGTAAGGCCTCCTGGAATTGATCGATGAGGTCGTTCATACCCTCCTCGCAGAAGCATGCCTATCTCGAGTCGAGCCGTTAAGCTCACGATAGCAGGAACCGCGCACAACGCAAAGAAAACGCGGTTTCTCTCTCCGGAAGGGACGCCCTGTCGATGTTAACTTATGGACCGGTAGCCAATCGAAGGGGCGGAGACATCAGACACGACGGCAAACCGTCGTTCCACAACGACGCTGGTTGGTAGACGGCTAGGCTACGTCGGTCCGCCCGACCGACGTAGTTTCGCAACTGCGGTCGATCCGATTGCGCCAAGAAGCTTGGGAAAGGGGGATGAGATGAACGGAAGCTAATCTGAAACCTTTCGTTGGAACCTTGCGGGTGGAAAGCCCGTCCGGTAGCG
>DASZFO010000152.1 GCA_035939775.1 Pirellulales bacterium
GATTAAGCAAAGACTACGAGGAACGAACCGATAACAGCGAAGCCATGATCCTCGTCTGCATGATTCACCGTATGTTACGCCACCTAAAGCCAGCAGAACTGGCCGGCGGCTGGGATAAATAGCTTTTCAAACACGTTCTTACAGATTGGGCAACCTCTTTCGCGTCAACAATCATGAGTCGTCGATTGTACCGCCCGGCGGATTGTTCGGTGGCGCTCGCGCTGCTTTGCGCGGCATTTCTGGCCAGCGCGCTGTCGGCGGCGGAGCCTGCGGCAGAAGACTACAGCCGCATTGCAAAAGAGGTTGAAGCGAATCTCCAGCACGACGTGTTGGACAAGTGGTTTCCCGCGGCCGTAGATCGCCAGGGCGGAGGTTTCTTCGAGGATTTTGCCGCGGATTGGTCGCGCCGCGAAACGCCGGAGCGAAGCGTCGTGTATCAATCGCGGCTGACCTGGCTCTCGGCCCAAGCGGCCTTGCGTGATCCGGCCCACGCGGAGGCTTATCTGGCGCTGACTCGCCACGGCGAGGCATTCCTGGCCGAAAAGCAGTGGGACCACGAGCGCGGCGGGTTCTTCTGGGCCGTCGACGTCGATGGCCGGCCGACGAAGCGTTTCGGCAGCGAGAAGCACGCGTACGGCATCGCCTTCGGCATTTACGCATCGGCGGGCAACTACGAAGCCACGCATGACGCCGCCGCCCTCGAACTGGCCAAGAAGGCGTTTCGCTGGTTGGACGAACATGCCCACGACCCGCGAAACGGCGGCTACTTCGAGGCGCTAACCGCCGCCGGCGAGCCGGTCCTTGCCGCCACCCTCCGCCCCGCCGACGCGATCGGCACGCGCTACGGCTACAAGTCGATGAACACGCACATCCACCTGCTGGAAGCGCTCGCCGGCCTGTACGCGGTATGGCCCGATCCGGCGTTGCGCACTCGGCTCGATGAGGTATTTCAGATTGTCCGCGACAAGATTTACGTTCCGCCCGGCTGCCTGCACCTGTATTTCAACCCGGATTGGCGCCCCCTCCCGGAATTCGATTCCTTCGGGCACGACATCGAGACCGCATATCTATTGACCGAGGCGGCGGCGATTCTCGGGAAACCGGATGACGCGGCCGCTTGGACTGCCGCGCGGCACCTCGTCGATCACGCCCTCGAATACGGCTTCGATAGCGAGCAGGGCGGTTTTTACAACGAAGGGACCACGTTCGGCCGCGACGTGACGAAACAGAAAATCTGGTGGGTCGAGGCCGAGGGCCTCAACTCCTTGCTCCTGATGCACGAGCGTTTCGGCCGCGAGACCCCGCGCTATTGGGAAGCCTTCTTGAAACAATGGGACTTCATCTCGCACAAGCAGGTCGACGCCGACCACGGCGGCTGGTATTCGACCGTCGGCCCCGACGGCGCCGCTCCGGTGAACCAACCCAAGAGCGACCGCTGGACCGAGGGCTACCACCAAGGCCGAGCGTTGATGAACGTCTCCGCGGCCCTCCACCGGCTGGCGGATTCCAAATCGAAATGAGCTACGGCGTGCGCCGTCCGGCACCTCGTCGCCCCACGACGGTCGCCACTGTAGGGAACGGCCTCTGTGCCGTTCCGTGCGCTGGAGCAATCTCACCATCACGCTTCGACCGGCTTCAAGAGCGCCAGCGGCTCGAACTTTTGTCCCAGAATGGGTTCGCTCGCCAGCCCCAGCCAGCGTTCGAGGACCGTGGCGTAAACCTGCCGGAAATCGACGCCGAATACCGGATCGCCATCCACCAGATGCGCCAAGTCGGGATAGGGCCCGTGGATCCCGGGCACGACGCCGTTGCCCGCCAGAAACACCGGGGCGGCGGTGCCGTGGTCGGTCCCCTGGCTGGCGTTTTCTTCCAGTCGTCGGCCGAATTCGGAAAACACGAGCACGAGCACCGGGCGGCTGGCGACGTGCTTGCTCACGTCGTCGATAAATGCCGCGAGCGAGCCGCCAATCTGGCCCAGCCGATCAGCGTGCGTATTGGCTTGCCGGCCGTGCGTGTCGAAGCCGCCCAGCTCGGTGTAATAGATGGGCGTTTTGAATCCGGCCCGAATGAGCCGCGCGATCAACCGCAGTCGCTCGGCCAGCCCGTTGTCTGGGTATTTCACGTCGGTCGATTGCGTGAGATTCATCTTCGCAATTTGCTCGGCCGTGGCTTGCACCGCAACGCTGCTGGCCTGCGCGGCCGCGAGCAGCGGATTCGCGTTTGCGTCGCCGGGCGAATGCCAGCCGGCCAACTGCGCCTCGACGACCGACCGGTCGAGCAAGCCGGTGCGGCGTGTGAGTTGATCCAGGTCGGCCAGCGACGGAATCTGCACGCGCGTACCGAGCAGAGCTTGTGGCATCTCGCCGCTTCCCACGCGCAGCGCCGGCGCCGCGATTGGGTTCGCGTCGCTGCGCCGGTCGATGGCCCGCGCGAGCCAGCCGCCGGCGGAAAGCGCAGCCCGGCCATGCTGCAACTGGGCGTCGTTCGGAGCGATCTGCCAAATGGCCATCGATTCGAAATGCGATCGGTTCGGATTTGGATAGCCGACGCTCTGCACGACGGCCGCTTGACCGCCGTCGAACAGCTTCTTCAAGCCGCCGAGCGACGGGTGCAGGCCGACGCGATCGTCCAGCTTGTGCAGCTTGGCGTCTGCCAAGCTGAGCGTGGGGCGAAGCCGGCGATAGTTTTCATCGGTGAATGGAACGACGGTGTTCAGGCCGTCATTGCCGCCGGTCAATTGCAGCACGACCAGAACCCGATCGTTCGTCGGCCCCTTGCCAGCCGCGGCCCAAGCGGTCCGCGTAAGAAACGCCGGCACCGCGGCGCTCGTGGCCAGCAAAGTCGAAGCCATCCCAAGGAATTCGCGACGAGTGGTGGTCATATCGACCTCGCAGAACGGGCGTTTCGTTTCCAGTCAATCCACGGAATCAATCCACAGATGCCACAGATTGACACAGATGGGGACTGACTAGCTTCCGTCGATCTCAATCTGTGTCGATTTGCGTCATCAGTGGATAATCTGTCTTCGTCAGTGCCACAAAAAAACTAAGCCAACTGATATTCCGGCGATTTCAGAATCACTTGGAGCGCGGCGGGCAATTGTGGCTTCGGATCGGCGCCGGCCAGCCGCGTCGCCAGCTTCTGCGTCGCGCAGTTCATGTCGTTCTCCAACAGCAGCGCCGAATAGGAATTGATCGCATCCGCGGATTTGATGCCGTTCTCTTTCGCCCATCGCTCGGCGTCGTAAGCGGGCAATCCGGCCGCTTCGTTGCCGGAGAGAAGCTGCACCACCCAATTGAATCGCGCCAGCGTGGTCGCGCTATTGAGCCAGGCGGTGCCGCCGTCCCAGCCTTTGACGCTCGGCGGATCGAACAGGATTTGCCCTTGCTCTTCGCAGCTTATCGCCGCGAGCGTGAGCAGGTTCGGGGACCGCGCCGGCTCAAGCTGCCGAATCGTGCCGACGCAGAACTCGACCGGCGATTTGACCCGCTGCCGATACGCAGCCGGCGAGAAAAAGTGCCGCGACCGCAGGATGATCCCCACCACGTGTTCGATCGAGTAATCGCTGGCTCGGAACTCGACCGCGAGAGGCTGAATCAGCTCGTCGCTGGGCGGCCCGGCTTCGCTGACGAACCAGCGATAGAGCTTGCGGCAAATATGCACCGCCGTAGCCGGCTGCTCCAGAATAATCCGCAAAATGTCATCCCGCCGCCACGGCCCGGTTTGCCCGAGGAAGGTTTTCGTGCCGGTATCGGCGAGTTTGTCTTCGTAGATAAAGTCGTTTGTCGACTGCAAGAGTTCATCGCGTCCGGGCCGCCAGCCGGTCAGTCCGCGCGCAGCTTCCTTAACATCTTTTTCTGTATAGTTGCCTACCCCGAGCGTGAACAATTCCAAGAGTTCACGAGAGAAATTCTCGTTTGGATGTTCCCTTTGATTCGTTCCGCCATCGAGCCAGCGTAGCATGGCGCGATCCGATTCGATCCCTCTAAGCAAGTCGGCGAAGCGTACGCGGGCATGAGTTCGAAACAGCTCATTCTGATCGAGCATCAATTGCAGCCGGTAGACTCCGTGCAGGCCGGTGGCAAAATGGTTGTGCCAAAACAGTGTCAGCTTCTCGCCCAAGGGATCTTGGCCGTACGCCATTCGATAAAGCCACCAAGCCTGGGCCAATCGCGGATCGCCGCGCGAATAGAGTTCGAGGTTGGTGCCAATGGCACGTTTGAGCGCTTCGGCAACGATCTTGAATTGGTGGCTTTCTGGCCGCGGATGAAGCATTCGTTCAATGCTTTCTGCCGGGCCAGCCGCCAAGTCGCGCTGCAATTCCTTCCACGCTCCGCCGAATCCGGCGCGACGATGCAAATGGGCGACCTTTTTCAAGTCCCATGGCTCTTGGGAAGTCGGTTCAAAGGGCGCAAAGTCTGCGGATTCGCTTTTCATGGGGGAGATCCGTAAGGATTTGCTTAATCTAGCGCTGAGCCAACGGCGATGGCGAGCTGCCCGCACGCTCCGCCGCCGGACGCTCGGCGTTGAACAATTCTGTGGACATCTATCGTTGCGTCACAAGCGTCACATCGCCAACGTCGGTGGTTTCGCCCGGACGGACAGTGAACTCGTAGCGCTCGTCCTCCATCCCATTCTTGCCTAGAACGCTGACGCGGTAAGTCGCGCCGGGTATTAAGTCGCTGACGACGACTCTCCCATCACTGCCCGTTTTCGACAATTTATCGGGCGGTAAGCTCACGATGCGGTTCCAATTAATACTATCCGACCACAGCGGTTGCTTCGGCTCAAGAAAGCGTGTCGCGGGCGAGCCGGGCGTGACAATCAGCAGCAGGTTGGGGTGATGGTTCGCAAGCGCTTCCCCTTGATCATTGAGAAACCGAAACCGCGCCGAACCAGTACGCTGCAATTGGATCGGTGGGCTGGCTAGATCAATCTCAGATCCGGATGGCGACACCATTGCGGCACAGTGATGGTCCGAATCAATGATGAAAAGTGGATTGGAACCCTCCGGCTCGAAACCGGGTAATTCGAGGACGCCGTCTTCTACCCGCGCCGGCCGCACTCCATATTCAACTATCGGTGATTCGTCTGGCAAATACGATCGAGCGTACGTCGCGCATTGTGCGGGCTGACCGTCAGGCCGTACGACTCTCCGACGAAGCGTGATGCCGCGCTGCAATTCAATCTTTATCGGTGCGGGCTTTTCATCGGGCTTCAAGCTCAGATGAAACGCGCCGTCGTGATACTCGCGCCACAAACCGGGTTCGCCGTAACGCTTTTCGCCCGTGCTGACCACGACGTGGAGATAGTCCGACGTCGGCGCTTTCACCAGGACGTATCCTGACCCGGGCCAAACCGGTAGGCGGAAATGTCCTTTTACGTCGGTCCGGTATTTCATGTCAGAACCTCGCGTGTTACTCTTGGCGCCCTCACGGAAAAAGCGATTGTTGTATTCTTGGGGCTCGAAATAGACGGTTGCGCCGGCGATGGCCTTGCCCGAGCCTTTTTCCAGAACGTCGCCTTCGACGACAATCCCCTTTTCCATCTTGATAGTCAGCATGGCATTGCCGGCGACATTGTTGGGCCATTTCCAATTCATTGCGTGAAACAAGTAGGGAGAATCAGCGGGGGGATAGACCTGAACGATGGTCTCGCCACGAAGAAACCGAAAATCAAAAGGTGATCCTCCGGAAACGGCAATGTGGTAACGGCCGTCGTTCTCCGTTCGAGTGCTGCGAGATGGTTGCGCCTCAAGCAATACTTCAAAGCCGGCGAGCGGTAGCCCGGTGTCCGCAGCCACGACTTGGCCGCTCAGAAACCGGCCCGGTTTCAGCACAACGCCGATTGGGTCGG
The DNA here is from genome assembly GCA_035939775.1 of Pirellulales bacterium. Taxonomy (NCBI): domain Bacteria; kingdom Pseudomonadati; phylum Planctomycetota; class Planctomycetia; order Pirellulales; species Pirellulales bacterium. The sequence goes on from DASZFO010000152.1 coordinate 5,857, forward strand.
CGACGGGTTTTACTTGCAGCAACTGGCAACCGAAACGCTCATTTTCGACAAGCAAGAAGATTTCCTTCGTCTCGGCAGGCATCGTGACGCTGCACTCGCCATCTTCACCGGATTGAGAGCACTTTGGCCAAGACTTCAGCGACTCGTCGGCCCCACGTTCTACCTCCCAACCCCAGACCTTCGGTCGGACATTCGCCACCGGGTTCCCGGCGGTATCCATCAATTGAAAATGAAAGATCTTCGGCTCAGGCAATGTGAGTTTCGGCAATTCGATCCGTTGCTGGTGCCGGTGCTCCAAACCGAACCCGATCTGGTACGTTGCGAGTCCATCCGCGGATGCAGAGAGTTCGAGTCGATAGTTCTTAGAGAGTTCGCGTGGCAACGCGATCTCGTAGTGTCCCGCGGAATCACTGGTGATCGAATAATAGCGAACGTTTTCTTTCTTCATCCGCCTGCCCCAGTAACCGTCATCGTCCACGGCGACAATCTCGATCAGACCGCCCACCACTGGTTTTCCTTGCGGCGACAGTAGGGTGCCAGCGACGGTCACCGGCGAATCGGAGTCGGCAGCGACGGTTGATTCGTCCGTTAGAGTTTTGGCGGCTGAAGCAGCTTGTCCGTCAGCGGATTTGCGAATCTCAGCTTGAACCGCCGGTCGCAGGAGGCCGACAACGAGCAACAGCGCGGAGAGCGCGAGCGCGACGCCATGAGCCGCGCTCAATGGCGCTCGCGAGCGATGAGCATCCAATACGGCGAGTAGCCGACCTTCGAGTTGCGAGGGGCGGGCCATCGAGAGCGCGGCGCTGGCTAACGGCGAGCAGGTGCGATGGGCTCGGGCGATTTCCAGTAACTGCGAGGCGTAGTCTGATGGCTTTTGGCCGGCCAGGAGCGCACAGTCGTCGCAAGCGTGCTCGCGCTCCAAGCGCATCCGTCGCAAGCCGTACCAAGCCGCGGGATGGAACCAGTACAGAGCGCAGGCCAGCCGGGCGATCATTTGCCAGAGGACGTCGCAGCGCTGCACATGCGCCAATTCGTGCAGCAGCACCATCTCCCGACGATCCCGCGGCCAACTTGCCGCATCGGACGGCAACACCACGCAGGGGCGCAGCCAGCCGAACGTCATTGGCATCTGGTCCGGCCCGCCGAAAACCAGAGTGACATCGCGGCGTAGCTCAATCCGCTGGCACATGGCGAAAAGCAGATCCTGCCAAGCGGAATCCAGCGGTGGTCGCGCCCCGACCTTCCAACGCAGATTGCCGGCCATGCCGGTCACAAGTGGAATTAGCGCTGCTACGGCGCCGGCAAGCCAAAGAACAACTAGCCAGGGGAGTCGCGACTGCGCCGGCGGCGCGGCGGGACCAACCGCGTTTGAAGTAGAGACCGTGGTTCGTGGAACGGCCGCGATTGGAGCGCCGCTGGGCGAGCTTTCGTTCGACGCGATTGCGTCAGCGGTTTCTTTGCTGTCGTTTCGGATCGCGAGCGTGCCAGCAGTGACCGGGGCCGACGAAACCGGATTCAGTCTCTGCGTCGCTGCACCACTGCCCGCCGAAGCGACGAACTCTTCGGCGATTCGTCCACGCTCCGCCCCTGAAGTCCGCCAATCGCGTGGAATAACTTTCCACGACCAGCCAGGCAAAAACGCATTCGCGAGCGGAAGCAACAAGAGCGCCGTGAACGTCAACGCCCAAACGCGATGGCGCACCGCGGCCGAACGCTTTCGGAGCAGCACGGTCAAGCCCGCGGCAATCGCCAGGAGCAACGTGGCTTTGACGAATACGTCCGCCGCGAACCAGAGCCGTGAATCGCCCCACGACGTAGCCATCCAATGGATCAAGCGATCGAGCATGGCGTCACCTTCCCTCCTGGCGGGCTTCGGCGATCAGGCGGGCCAGGCGATCGAGTTCCTCGGAAGAAATCGTATCGGCAGACATATCGAGCACGGCGGCCACGGCATCCCCCGCGGAGCCGCCGAAGAACGTCTTGAGCAAATGTTGCAAGGCCCAGCGTTTCGATTTTTCCGGGGCCTCGGCGGAGCGATAGATATACTTCACCCCTTCGCGGCGATGCTTGAGAAAGCCCTTGCCTTCCAAGAGCCGCATCATCGTGCGGACGGCCGAATAGCTGGGCGGATCGGGCAAACACGACCGCACGTCGCTGACCGACGCGTCGCCGAGTTGATGCACGGCATCCATGATTTGCCGCTCGCGCCGCCCGAGGTCGAGATGAGAGGTTTTGGCCATGTTGGATGATATTCGTTGCGATGTGGTGAGCGGCCGGCCGGCACTGGCCGACTTCGCTGGCCAGTGCCACACGGAGCGGCCAATGCCAACGCAATCGATCCGCGCCCGATGCCGTTGTGTTATTCCATTAACACGTGGCAATATACTGCCACTCGGCGGGCGTGTCAAGCGCTCGGCAAATCATTTTCGGAAGCGATCCTTTCGAGTCGCGATTGAGGACGATAGAATTGAACGAACGTGGGCTCGTTTGAGGGCGACTTGCGAGACCGTTCGCAATTCCCCTCACCCCTGCCCTCTCCCAGAGGGAGAGGGAGTTGTGGGAACGGCTGGCATTTGTGTAGTCGAACCCTCGTCTAATGGACAACTCATCGAGAAACAATCCATGATCGACGATCCCCGCGGCATTCCGCCGGCTGGCGGCCCGGCGCAACCTGCGAAGGTTGCGCCGGGCAACACGTCTGGCGATGCGATATCGCCAGAAACACTCAAAGCTGCCCTCAAGGCCTTCAAGAAGCGGCTCAAGCTCACGCGGCTGGACGATGCTTCGCGGATTGGGCGCGGGCCGATGAGTTCGGGCCAGGGATCGAGCATCGCCGGCATCACGCCGCCGAATCAATATCCGCGCGCGGTTTGGGAAGAATTGGTCAACCAAGGCAAGCTCAAGCATGCGGGGCATGGCATGTATTCGCTGTAGATCGCCTAACAAATCCGGCTGGGAGAAGGGGACTGTCCCCGTTTTGCTGCCGACCATCGCGGCGATGGTTCCCGCTTCGCAAAAGGGGGACAGTCCCCGCCGGATTTGTTAGGCGATTCAGTTCTGCAATCAATCTCTTCAATCGGCTTTTCTGCAAGGGGTGTACGATGCGTCTTTGCGGCTCGTCGCTGATCGCTTTATTGTCGGCAACCGCGCTTTTCGTTTTGGCGGCGCCGCTGCTTCGCGCGGCGGACGAGGCCGATCCGGTCGCCACGGTCGCGCGGCTCAATTCCAGCTTCCCGCCGGAACGGCTCGACCCGGCCGAGTGGCAAATCAAGGAACGCGTGCTGGGGAGTCAGCGGCAGATGGACTTCAAGCCGGTCGTCGCGGAAGCGATCGTCCGAGTGAAAGACACCTACTACATCGCCGAGCGCGGCAGCCCGCGGTGGCTCGTCGGCAATCGAACCGTGGAGAAATCCGGCCCGACGAAACAAATCCGCTGCATCCAAGCGTTCGACAATCTGGACCGGCTGATCAAGGCCTCTCAATTCGCCGATCTACCAAAACCTCCGGAGGGTTTCACGCTGCGCGCGATCGCCACCCTGCCGGTCAATCCCAGCCGACTGGCCAGCGACGGCCGCGGCAAAGTGCTCTACGCCCTCTGCGAGCGCGGCGACGTTTGGCGGATCGAGCCCGAAAGCGGCGCCCAACGCCAATTGCTCCAGCCGTCGGACTACATCGATCCGAAGCTCGGCGATTCGACCACGATGGGGATGACGCTCGACAAGCAGAATCGGCTCTATATCATCACGAATCAGCAGGATTCCGACGCCCGGCCGCGCATGAATCGAGTGACGATCTGGCGCACGACGAAAGTTGTCGATGGCGACCCGGCCGATCCGCAGCCTTGGCTCCGCGCAACGTATCCCTGGGGGATCGGGCCGTTCAATCACGGAGTGGGCCACATCGCGACCGGTCCCGACGGGATGCTGTATGTCTCCAGCGGTTCACGGACGGACGGCAACGAGCAGGGCAGCGACGACCGCTATTGGAAAGGGGGCGAGCACGAATTGACCGCCTGCATTTGGCGGCTCGATCCCAACGCCGCCGAGCCGAAGATCGAGATTTATGCCCGCGGCCTGCGAAATCCTTATGGTTTCTGCTGGGACCCGTCGGGGCGAATGCTGGCCACCGACAACGGTCCTGACGCCGATCCGCCGGAAGAGCTGAACGTCATCGAGCGTGGCAAGCATTACGGCTTCCCGTTCAAGTTTTCCGATTGGCCGAACAAGCCGTATCCCTACACGCCCAATCCGCCCAACGGGCAGGAATTCACGCTGCCCGTGGCGAATCTGGGTCCAGCGGCCGGCGGCAGCGAGGAGAAGCCGCTCTACACGTTCGATCCGCATTCGTCGCCGTCGGGGATCGTTTACCTCGGAGACGATTTTCCGCCGCCATATCGCGGCGGTTTTTTCGTGACGCGGTTCGGCAATTTGTTGAAGCGCCCCAAGGACGTCGGCTTCGACCTTTTGCACATCAAGCTGGAACAGAACACCAAGGGGGAGTTCGTGGCCCACACGATGCGAGTCCTATTCCCGGTCGCTCGGCCCGTGGACGTGCATCTTTCAGGCAAAGGGCGCGTTTACATCTGCGAATACGCACGGCAAATCGAAAACGGCGGCTTCGTGGAAATGCTGCCCGGCCGGATTCTGGAGTTGGCGGTCAAGCCATGAGCCGGCGGCGCGATTTGGAATCAACGATGGTGCGGGCCGATCGGGGGCAACGAAAGCGATCGCCTGTGAATCGAGCGTGTTCTTCAAGCAGTCTCGGGGAACGGCCTCCGCGGCGTTCAGGGATTTGACGTTACCGTCCGGGGCATTGCGCGATGCGGCGGGAGGGTCAAAAGGAACGAAAGGATAGTCCAAAACCTAATTCCGAATCGGCAGACGTTCGACGCGGGCTTCGGGAAAGATCGTTCGCACCCGCACAAGTTCGGCGTCAGTGGTCGTTTTCGGCGGGAGAAGGATCATGGCGATCGCCTCGTCGCCGAGCGCGCGACGGAACCAAGAAACGTCGGCCGTCCGTTCGGAGACCGGGTTTGCCGGGTCGCTCTTGCGAACGCAGCGGAATTGCGAGTCGCCCGCGTATTGGTTGAGGACCGCTTTGCGCGACTGGACGGCCGAATAGTCGCGGCCCAAAAGGGCGCCACAGAAGGCGACCGCCGCGCAGATCAGAAGCACTTCGGACCAAACGAAGAACTTCTTCGGTAAGCCCGGCCGAGCGTGAGACGGGTTGTCGCGCATGTCCACGGGAGGCATCGAAGCGCCCGCGAGAAGTTTGGACCGCTAACTGCCCCGATTATGGGAGGGAATTCCGCGGCGTTCTATGTTGAAATCCAACACGCGGAAAGCCGTGGAGCGCTTAACAAATCCGGCTGAGAGAAGGGAACAGTCCCCGTTTTGCTCGGCCGACCATCGCGGCGATGGTGCCCGCGCAAAAGGTGGACAGTCCCCGCCGGATTTGTTGGCCGTTCATAGCCTGGTTCACGGAGATTCGTGTCCAGTGCGGGCATACCGCGCCTCAACGACCGTCTTGTCGTCGCTCTCCACGCGCGCCATGACCTCGTACAAACACTTCCGTGGAGAGTTCGGCTGAGCGACCACGAACATTCGGCCGACCGTGCCGAACTGAGTATCGAACCAATGCGAAAGCACTGGATCGAGATGAGCGGCGGAGAGCGACCGGTTCTCGCCTCCTTCGATGGAGCGGCCGTCCATAAAGCCGCCCTGAAATTGGAAGACGATTTTTCGCATACCATCGCGCCCGAATCGTGAGGCATGAACGTATCGCTGCCCTGCAATCGATATCGGTCAGACTTGCGACGGCTTATATGTTGAAATTCAACACGACAGCGCGGAGCAGGTGTGCGGCCGAATCGCTACTCAGCCAATTCGCTCATCAGGCGGAAAAGTTCGACCACGTTGTCGACCCGCATCTTCTCAAATACCTTCCAGCGATGCTTGTCGACCGTGGGGAGACTGGTTCCGAGTGCCAGCGCGATTTCCTTGTTGGTCTTCCCTTCGACCAGCAACCCCATGATTTCTCGCTCGCGCGACGTTAATGCGGCAAGCCGGTCGGAAATCGCCTCACGGCGCTCGGCCTTGTCTCGGGCCCCTGCGTCGATTTTCAGGGCTTGCCGGATGTGTTCTTCCAATTGCTGCATGTCGAACGGCTTTTCCAAGAGGCTGAGCGCCCCATTTTTCATTGCCTTGACGGCAGTTCGCACCTCGGCGTGCCCGCTGATCATGATTACCGGCAAATGCGCGCCGCGCGCTCGAAGGGCTTCTTGCAACTCCAGGCCGCTCATCCCAGGCATCTTGACGTCAAGCACGAGGCAGCCGGGCCGTTTCGCGTCGTACTCGGCGAGAAAGGCATCCGCGCTGGTGTAAGACTGGACGGGAAGCCCAATCACCTTGGTAATGCCGGCGGAAATCGCGCCGCAAACGGCCGGATCATCGTCGACGACGAAGACCGTCGGCTTCTGATGCGCGGCCGCGGCAATCTGGTCAGTCATTCCCGCTCCTCGTCGGCGGCCGGCAAGCGGAGAAAAAAGGTCGTGCCTTCGCCGACCGTCGAGGTGAACCAGAGCTTGCCGCCATGCGCCTCCGTGATCGACTGGCAAATAGCAAGTCCGATGCCAATGCCCTCGGTCCTGGTCGTGAAGAAGCGGTCGAAAATGCCTTCGCCAATCTCGGCCGGGATGCCGTTTCCCGTATCGCGGACTGACAGCAGAATCGCCCTTTGATCGACTAGCGCAGTGGCAAGTTCGAGGACTCGCCCGTCGACGTCGCGATCTTGCATTGCTTCAATCGCATTTTGACAGAGGTTCATAACGAGTTGAGCAATTTGGATCCGATCGATGCTCACGTCCGGCAGATCCGCCAGTTCTAGGCGCAGGCTGATGCGAGTTTGGCGGGCAAGGGCTTCAACGATTCGGACGACCTCGCGCACGACTTCGTTCAATTGCACGAGATCGCGATGCGAATCGCGGTTCTTGACAAGATCGCGCAGCGATCGAAGGATCGCGCCGGCGCGGTGGGCCTGTTCGCCGATTTGATTCGCCGCCAGGGCAAGGTCCGCCGATCCGCGCCGCTCGTCCGTCGAGACGAGCGAAGAAATAATGCCGGCTTGAATGGCGATCGCGGTGAGCGGCTGATTCAGCTCATGCGCCACGCTGGAGGCCATTTGATCGACGGCCTTGATTCGTCCTCTCCGCCAGAAATCCGTGAGAGCGCGCTCGGCACGCTCGTCCACTTGCTTCCGTTCGGTGATATCCATCACGGTCCCCAACAGCCGCTGAGCCGTTCCCGCCGCATCGCAGACAAACATCCCCTTGGAAGCGACCCAGCGGACTTCACCCCCCGGCCAAATGGCTCGATACTCGGAGTCGTAGGTCCGATCGGACGGCGGATGCTCCACGAGCTGATTCACGCGGCGCGCGATCGCCGGACGGTCCTCTGGATGAATGCACTGCAAGAAGGCGTCGAACGTGTCGACCGGTTCTCCGCCGGCGAGCCCGAACACGGACCCGACCTCGGGCGACCAGATGATTCGGTCGGTGGAGATGATCCATTCCCAGATCCCCATCTTCGCGGCCGACAAGGCCATGTGGAGCCGCTCGTTACTGGCCGCGAGCCCTCGCTCCGCCTCCTTTTGTTCGGTAATATCGCGGAGCCGGGCGAGCACGCAGGTTTCTCCGGAAATATCGATCGTCTCGGCAGAGATCCTTACGTCACGGATTGCTCCGGACCGGTGGCGTAATTGCACTTCTTCATCCTGGTAGCGCCCATCGCTAATCAACCGCTGGAGGAGGTTTTCTCTGACGGCTCCGTCGGTTACGAGTTGCAGAGTCCGGCGATCTTTGCCGAGGACCTCGGCAGCCTCGTAGCCGACCACTTGCTCCCAACTGTGATTCACTTCCATCACCGCGCCGTCGGATAGGCGGCTGATGACGAGTGCGTCTGGATCGGAGCGGAACGCCTTTTCAAACCGCTCTTCGGATTGCCGTAGCGAGGCTTCCGTCCGCCGTCGCTCCTCGATTTCCGCGGTCAACAGGGCGTTAGCGCGAGCCAAGTCGGCGGCAGTGGCCGCGGCGACCGTATGTGCGTCGCGAAGCGTGCCGTCCCCGACAGAGGAAACATCGCCGTTTGGCGGTTTGAAAGACATGGATTGCCGCTGCGCATTTGGCGCTACGATTGCACCGCGTTCGGGCGAGAATTCGCCAAACGGACGCAGGTTTTGATTGTAGGCAGCGGTTAGGCCCGGCGGTAGTGTGAAAAATGGCCAGCCGAGGCGGTACGACTCTGCCCCCATAAAAGGAGCTTTCGCTTGCAATCCCAGTTGCCGACATCTGCCGCAACCCGCCGCCTGAAGGTTCGGCACTCCAACCGCTATTCCTACAACCAGCCGATCGCCCGCAGCGCGCATCGACTTCATCTGCGGCCGATTCAAGACCGCCGGCAGGCGCTCTTGTCACACCGATTGGAAATTACTCCCGCCGTCCAGTTGGCCGAATATGAGGACGTATTCAGCAATTGGACGACACGGTTCGAGGTTCGCGAGCCTTATTCGGCCTTGTCGATCGTCGCCGAGTCGGTAGTCGAACTGCTGGACATCGACCCGTTCGACTTCGCCGCGCTGCCATCGCGGGCCACGCTGCCCGTGAATTGGATGCCGTGGGAGCTGAAAATGCTCGGGCCGTATCTTTCGCCGATTGAGTTGCCCGAGACGCAATTGCGAGAAATCTACGACTACGCGATGAGCTTTGTCACGACGAACAACAGCGATTTACTGGAGACGCTGTTCGCGATCAATCTGACGCTGTTTCGCGAATTCACGTACGTTCATGGGAGCACCTCGCTGGAGACCACTCCGTTCGACGTGCTTTCGAACAAGCGCGGAGTCTGCCAGGACTTCGCCAATCTGATGATTTGCATGGCGCGAATGATCAACATCCCGGCCCGTTACGTTTGCGGCTACATCTTCACCGGCAACACGGGAGAATCGCGTGCCCAGTCTGACGCCTCACACGCTTGGGTGCAATTGTATTTGCCGAACATCGGCTGGAAGGGCTTCGATCCGACCAACGGCGTCCTGCCTGCCACTAACCACGTGCGGATCGCCGTCGGCCGCCACTACCGCGACACCGCCCCGACCTCTGGAACATTGTACTCGTCCGCGCAAGAGCAGCTCGCCGTGGATGTGGAGGTGAGCCCGGCGGACTAGGACATGCTTCGAATCCAGCAACGGACCACCTCGGCGACGCTCCAGGCTTGGGCCGCGCAGCCGCGGGGCGAATAGGGGGCTTCGGCGTCGAAGATTTCGCTGATCGTGCCGATGCAGGCCTCTCCCAGATGCGCCGCGAAGCCGGCGAGAAAATCTTGCGTGGCCGCGAACTCGCCGGGATGCAGCTTGAGCCAGGCGTCGATAAACGGCCCGATGAGCCAGGGCCAGACCGTTCCCTGGTGGTAGGCGGCGTCGCGCGAGCGCAGATCGCCGTCGTAGCGCGGCTTATACTGCGGCTCGCCGGGGGCTAACGTGCGCAGCCCCATCGGCGTGAGCAAGCGCTCGGTAACAACGCGCAGGACGCTCGTCCAGCGCTCTCGATCGAGCACTGGGTGTGGCAGCGAAATGGCGAAGATCTGGTTCGGCCGCAATGAGGCGTCGTCTGGCCCTTCTCCGTCGATCACGTCGTAGAGAAAGCCGCGCTCTGGAATCCAGAACCGCGCGTTGAACGATTTGAATGCGCGCTCGGCATGACCGGCGATCTCGCCTTGCTGCGGCTGTTCTTCTTCGGCCAGCCAGCCGGCCAAGAGCCGCAGGGCGTTGTACCAAAGAGCGTTGATCTCCACCGCCTTGCCGCGCCGGGGAGTGACGACCCAATCGCCGACCTTGGCGTCCATCCAGGTAAGTTGGTATCCGTCCGCACCTTGCTTCAATAGGCCGTCGGCCGGATCGACGCCAATTCCAAACTGCGTGCCGCGGAGATGATGCTCGACGATGTCGAGCAGGATCGGCAGCAACAACCGCAGCGTGAGGCGATCACCGCTTGAATTGAGATACCGATTCAACGCCTCGAAGAACCAGAGCGTGGCATCGGCTGTGTGATAAACGGCCGTTCGCTCCCCTTCGGGGAATAGATTGGGAATCAGCCCATCGCGAACGTAATGGCTAAACGTGCGGAGGATATAGCCCGCCTCATTCTGCCGACCGGTTGCGAGCGTCAAGCCTTCGAGGGCGATCATCGTGTCGCGACCCCAGTCGGTGAACCAATGGTAACCGGCGATGACCGAGCGGATCTCGTCACCGGCGGCATGGGCCCGCGTCGCATCGGCGACACGGGTGGTCGGCGTGATAATGAATTGGTCGGCGGCGATGACCAACTCGGCGCCGAACCCCGAACGAGCACGCGGATCGGCCTGAGCGACGAGCCGCTGCCGGCGCTCTAACTCGGCATTCCATGCCCCGTCTGGATCAATGGCGGCGAACGCCTCCCAGGGCTCGGTCGAGGCGCCGAGAGTGACCGGCGTATGGGCCGTCACATCGGCCCGAAAATAACCGGGCGACCAGAGCGTGCCGTGGAAATCGTAACCGCGGTCGCGCTCCAGCGCATACTCGACGTCGTGGAAGCGCCCACCATCGAGCACCAGCGCCGCACCCGGGCCGCGCAAATGCAGCCGCAGCGGCGGCATGTCCGGCGCCGTTACCTCAAAGCGATCGCCGAACGATGCGACCACATAAGGCGTCCCCGACGGCGCGCTCACTGCCGCTTCGTGTGGGCGAAAGTGTAAATTCGGACGCAACCGAATCCAAACCGGCCCGGCCCCGGAGACCAATCGGTAGGTCAAATGCACCGTGTTGCTGCGATACGGCAACAGCACGCGCCGCTCGAGCACATACGGACCGCACTCATAGCGCCAGATTGGCAACCCATCTTCCAAGCGGAATTCCGTCAGCACGGCGGCGCTCGCGGTGCGAGCCGGATCGCACGGATCGGTCGCCGAGAGCCGCAGAACGCGGTCGTCGCCGATTCGCATCTCCTCCTCCAAATGGTTGAACATCATCATCCGTCCCAACGGCGCCGGCAGGGCGGCGATCAGCAGCCCGTGATAGCGCCGCGTGGGAGACCAGCCGAGCGTGCCCGAGGCGTATCCTCCCAGGCCATTGGTTACGAGCCATTCGCGGCTGGTGAGGATTTTCGGGTCGAGATTCGGCTGTTCGCCGGCATGGCTCGTCCAGGGCAATCGACGTACAATCGCGGCTTCCATGCGGACCTCGATCAATCGGAGGCAACGGGAACAGGGGCGAGCATGACGGCCGCTTCGCCGGGAATCCGCCAGCCGTCGGGGGTGTCCAATTCGGGAGTGCCATTGCCGCCATATCGCGGATCTTCGCTCGACCAGAGAATTCTCCAGCGGGCGCCGGCCGGCGGCGCGACCAGCGGCTGCGGGATGAAATCTCGTCTCAGATCGCGGCCGAAGTTCACCACTAGCAGCCGAGTGGTCATGTCAAACGGATAGTATCGCAGTATGAGCGCATCCGGACCAAGCGCTGCGGCGGCCAGCCGCGTCGGATCGTGGTGAGCGAGATCGCGCCGCAAGTGCAGCAGATCGCGATGCAATGCGTAGGTGGCGGCGTGGGTTTCGCGCTCCGAGAAATCCAGTTTGCAGGATTCAAAGCTGGCCCGATCGACCGGATCGCGGAGAATCTCTTGAATCAGGGTGAGCGCGTACGAGCGAAATTGCGAGAGAAACTTTGCTCGCCCGGCGGCGACGGCCGCCGCTGCGTCCGGAGAGCAATCGTTAAAGTACAAGAACGGCGTCGAGGCCGCGAACTCTTGACCTTGAAGCAACAGCGGCGTTTGCGGCATCAAGAGCCACAGCGCGGTCATCGCCCGCAGCCGGCCGGGGCTGGTGAGTTCATGGATTCGCAGCCCGCGCGGCGCGTTGGCCACTTGATCGTGGTTTTGCAGATAATGGACAAATCGCTCGGGACGTACATCGAGGGCCGGCGTGCCGCGGGCGCGCTTCTGCCACGAATAGCGTTGCCCCTGATAGAGAAAACCCCATTTCGCGGCGGCGACGAATTCCTCGGCGCTCCCTTCGTAATCGGTGAAGTAGGCTTCCGACCGCCCGGTGAGCCGCACCATCGCGGCGTGATGAAAGTCGTCGCTCCAGAGCGCATCGAGTTCGCAACCGCCTCGATCGGCCGGCTGCAAAAGGGCCGCTCGTTGCGGCTCGCTTTCACCGACCACGAGAATCTGCCTGTGCTCCGCCGCGGCGCGGGCGGCGCGGGCGAGTTCGAGCAAGATATGCCGCGGAGAGTCGTCGTCGAACGCCTGCGTTGCGTCGATCCGCACGCCGTCGAGATGATATTCGCCGATCCAATGCCGTAGATTCGTCACAAAGAACTCGCGAACCGGGCCGGAATCCACATCGTCGAAATTGATCGCTCGGCCCCATTCGTTCTTGTGGCGTCGTGAAAAGTAACCTTCGGCGAACGGCGCGATAAGTTGCGCGCCGACGCTGCCGAGATGATTGTAAACCACGTCGAGGATCACGCCGATGCCAAGGCGATGCGCCTCGTCCACAAACCGGCGGAAGGCGTCCGGTGGGCCATAAAGATGACTCGGCGCAAACAGATTCGCGCCGTCGTAGCTCCAGCCGAACTGGCCGGGAAACTCCGCCACGGGCATGAGTTCGACGACCGTGATCCCAAATTCGGCTAGCTCGGCCAGTTCGGCTCTCGCGGCATCCCAGTTGCCCGCCCGGGTGAAGGTCCCGATATGCATTTCATAAAGCACTTGCCCAGCGGCCGAAACGCCGGACCATTCCGAATCGTGCCACTCGAATTGTCCGGCGTCGATTATCTGCGACGGGCCGCGCGGCCCCTTGGGCTGAAATCGCGAGGCCGGATCAGGAAGCTGCTCGCCGCCATCCTCCAGGTCGACCCAATACGTCATCCCCGGCGCAGCATCGGCGGAAAATCCCGAGAAGTAACCTTCCGGTTCTCGGTCCAAATCAACGGGCGGCAATGGGTGATCCGGCTGAAAGACGATGGAAATGCGATCGTGCCCCGGCGCCCAAATTCGAAAGTGAACGCCATCGGAGATTGGCTCGGCGCCGATGGGCAAACGACGAGTCGTACGTTGGATGATGGGCATGAAATCTCCGCGCGGTTGCTGGTTTTCGCACGCTCGAGCAAAAATGCAACTGCCATGCCGGCTTATTGTTGGCTTGGCACGCAAGCTGCATGAAATGGAGGTTGCAACGCCGGGCCCGCCGACCGGCACTTGCCATCCACGCGACCGCCAAATTGCATCTCGCGAAGGAGCACCTTATGATTTTTGCCCCGTCCGTCTCGAAGGTTGCCGATCGCGATCTACAACAGCGAATTCTCAACTATTTGTTCGGGCAACATGTCTCCGACCTACGATTCTTAGCCGTCGAAGCGCGCCGCGGGGTTGTCACGCTGCGCGGCCGCGTGCATACTTTTCATCAAAAGCAGCTCTGCCTCAATTGTTGCCAGCGCGTCGCCGGAGTCGTGCGGATCAACGATCAAATTGAGGTGAGCAGACTGCTTGGCTGACGCCCGTGGCTGGCAGTTATAAGGACTGTAGCGACCACGGGCGGGGCCATTAGTGTCGGCCCTGGTTTCCAAATGACCAGCGTGGCCCGTTGCAGCACAGTTCAAGGCTCGTTCGCGTTGCAATGGCTTCATTGGCCACGCGAATTCATTAGTTTCACGTTCGGCCCAATCGACTGTGACGAACCGATTCAATTCCATCGCGCCGACTGCCACCTATCGGCTTCAGATGCTCGGGCATCTCAAGTTCGCCGATGCGCGGGGACTGGTCGGTTATCTGCACGACTTGGGGATCGGCGCATTCTATCTGTCGCCATTCTTCCGCTCGCGCCGCGGCAGCACCCACGGCTACGACAT
>DASZFO010000153.1 GCA_035939775.1 Pirellulales bacterium
AACGGGTTTGGCGCCGAAGCCGTCAGCTTCGGCACGGGGAGCGTCTCCATCTCAACCGTTGCGAGCGATATCATCAACTCCGGCGTGGACGGTATCAATGCGGTCAACGTGGCGACGGCGATTGCAGCCGGCGCGAGTTCAACCGCAAGCGTGTCCGTCTCCGGCACGATAAATTCTGGTGTCGATCTGACTCCGAACGGTTCCCAGCCGGCCGGAATCGCCGCAGGTTACGTTCCAGGATCGGTGAATGCCCCGAACGCCAACGTCAACGGTACCGTCAGCGTCGACAACTTTGCCAAGATTACCGCGCTAGCCGGTTGGGGAATCGACGCATTCAACTGGGGCAACGGAAATGTGACGCTAACCGATGAGACGAACACCACGGTTTCGGGCGCCCAATACGGGATCGCCGCCTATTCTCTAGGCCCAACCTCCGGAAGCGTGACGGTCAATGTCGGTACCGGCGCAACAATTTCCGCCGGCACTCTCATGGGGCTGGATGGCATCGCAGCTTTCGAGAACAACCCCGGGAACGTTTTGGTTACGACCTCTGCGGGCGATCTGATCAATTCCGGTGGAATCGGGATTGGTGCGGGCAATTCAGCGGCGAGCGCGCCAGCCAGCAGCCAGATATCGATAACCTCGATCGGAACCATAAACTCTGGGTTCAACATGCCGACGGGCGGCGGCCTATCCGGTGGCATTTGGGCGGGTTACGGAACCGGGACGATCAGCACCAGCATCCAAGGCAACGTCCTTGTCGATAACAGCGCCATTATCAATGCGGCGTCCGGCGCCGGAATAGGGCTTTACAATTGGGGCGTCGGCAATCTGACGGCCACTCTCGAAACTTCCTCGGCAATAACCGCGCAGGCCATAGGCGTGAATGCCTATGCACTCGGCGGCGGGAATGTTTCGATCACCAATCATGGGACGATAACGGTTGCGGGCGGCGTTGGAATTTCTGCTGGCACAGGCAACGGAGTTGCCAACAGTGTGAGCGGCACCGTTTCCGTCACGAACTCCGGTACGATTACCGCACTTGGCTCGCCCTTCAGCCCGGTCGTGCAAATCAACAACGGCAGCACGCAAGCCGCGACCTTCACCAACGCCGTTGGTGGCTCCGTCGTTGCCGGCGAATTTGCGGTGAGCGGTCAAAATTTTGCCCTCGCCGACTACCTTGGCGCGATCACCGTCAACAATTCGGGCGTTCTGACCGGCGATGTGATGCTGGGTACGGCGAACTTCAACAACAATGCCAGCGGCACCTGGAATATCCGCGGCGCCAATTTCTTCGGTGCCGGCGCCAACACGATCACCAATTCCGGGACCGTCAATATTTTCGGCGTGAGTTCGCTGGCCGCCGGGACGCTTGCGCTTGCCAACTCCGGCGTCATCAATGTCAACACGAATGCGGCCGCCCAGATCGGAGCTGCAGTAACGGGAAGCGGTTCGTTTTCCGTTGCCGATCGTGCCGAACTCGAATTCGTGAACACCGTCGGTCCGGGACAGACCATCACTTTCTCCAGTGGCCGCGGTTTGCTGACGCTAGACGATCCCTCGGGCTTCAGTCCGACCGCGACCATCGCCAAACTTGCCGTCGGTGACGCTATCCTTCTGGAAGGTATCTCGGTCTCGAGCGCCAGCGTCAGCGGCTCTACCCTGTCGATCGACAACAACCAGCTGACCTTTAACGTCACGAGCGCGACGGGATCATTCACGCAGGAAGCGTTCAGCGTCCTTTTCAGCTCGCCTTCCGGAAGCGAGATCGTGCTCCTACCTAGTCCCCCCACCGCGCTTTTGACCGGATCAATCGGCGCGCAGTCTTTCAGTGCGACAACGTCGCAGTTCTACCAGCTGTCGGGCGCAACGATTACCAGCAGCACGGCGAACGGGCTGAATATCGCGGCGACCGATAGCCTTTCGACCGATACCATCTTCGTCGAGGCCAACCAGGCCTCTTCGGTGACGGTGACGGGTGCCTTCAACGGGATCAACGTCACCACCACCGGCGCCGGCATAGCGATCACAAACGCGGGCAACATTTCGTCGTCCGGAGCCGTCGGCATCTTCGCCAACTCGGGAGGCGGCTCGGCAACGATCGTCGATTACGGCAACGTAACCGGCAACACCTTCGCCATCCAGGGCGTCACCAGCGGGCTCGGGCCGCTCACGATCCTTGTCGGTGGATCGGCGACCATCACGGGAAATACTGCGGCAGCGGGTTCAAGAGGGATACTTGCAATTACCTTGGCCGGCAGTTCCGATGTGACCACGCTGCAGGGCGTGACCATCAACGCCGCGGGCTACGGTATCTTGGCCGCAAATCAGGGGACCTCCGTTCCCCAGGCCGACAACAGTTCGATTACGATCGCAGCCGCCGGTTCGATCAACTCAGGACTCGGCACAACCACAAGCGGCGTTTCCGCGATCCTGGCGGGCTATTTCGGCGGAACCAGCACGCCGACCACCATACCGAACCCGCCGCTCTCCGGAATCTTCGGCAATGTCGACGTCAGCAGCACGGCCACCATCAATGCCAAGACCGGATCCGGCATCACTGCCTTCAACTATGGGACTGGAAACGTCTCCGTTTCCAATTCCGGTTCGATCACGGCGAACGCCGCAGTAGCTCCGACCGCGGCCTTCGCCCAGCTCGGAATCGGCGCCAACGTCTATGGCGTGGGCAATCTGTCGGTAGTCGATGCCGCAAATACCACGATCTCGTCGGGCAGCACCGGCATTGCTGCTTCGGATCAAGCCACGGTCGTCGGTGCAGCGACGCCGGCCAGCGTCACGGTTGTCATGCTGGGAACGGTCGATTCGGGCGCGAACGTGGACAGGTCTGGAGGTCCCCCGGCGGGAATCGTCTCCGGTATCAACCCCGGCGTTGCCGATGTTTTCAACCCGAATGTTTTTGGCAACATAGTCGTGAACGACGCCGGCAGCATTACCGCTGCGGCGGGCGATGGCATGCGCATCTTCAACTAC
>DASZFO010000154.1 GCA_035939775.1 Pirellulales bacterium
CCTTTCGCCAATTTGAGAAACGCAGGGAGATAGAATGGCCAAAGACGTTTTCACCCGAACCAAACCACACGTCAATGTCGGCACGATCGGCCACATCGACCACGGCAAGACCACGCTCACCGGCGCTCTTTTGGCCGTTCAATCGGCTAAAGGCTTGGCTAGTTTCAAGAGCTACGCCGATATCGCCAAGGGGGGCACCGTCCGCGACGAAACCAAAACGGTCACCATTGCGGTCAGTCACGTCGAGTACGAGACGCAGAAGCGCCACTACGCCCATATCGACTGTCCGGGGCACGCCGACTTCATCAAGAACATGATCACCGGCGCCGCTCAGATGGACGGCGGGATCCTCGTGGTCTCGGCGGCCGACGGCCCGATGCCGCAAACCCGTGAGCACATTTTGCTGGCGCGTCAAGTCGGGGTGCCGGCCCTGTGCGTGTTTTTGAACAAGATCGACCTCGTCGACGACCCCGAGTTGCTCGAGCTGGTCGAGTTGGAATTGCGCGAACTGCTCACGCACTATGGCTTTCCCGGCGACGAGATTCCCATCGTTCGCGGCTCGGCGAAGGGAGCTTACGACGCGCCCAAGGATCCGAAGACGATCAAGTGCATCGAGGAGTTGCTGGATGCCGTCGATAGCTATATTCCCGAGCCGGTGCGCGAGGTGGACAAGCCGTTCTTGATGGCCGTCGAGGACGTGTTCTCGATCGAAGGCCGCGGCACGGTCGCGACGGGTCGGATCGAGCGCGGCATTGTCAAGGTGGGAGACGACGTGGAAATCATCGGACTCTCCGAAAAGCCCCGCAAGGTGGTTTGCACGGGAGTCGAGATGTTCAACAAGACCCTCGATCAAGGACAAGCGGGCGACAATGTCGGCTGCCTGTTGCGCGGCATCAAGCGTGAAGAAATCGAGCGCGGCCAGGTGTTGGCCAAACCCGGCTCGATCACGCCGCACACCAAGTTCGAGGCCGAGGTCTACGTGTTGTCGAAGGAAGAAGGAGGGCGGCACACGCCGTTCTTCAGCGGCTATCGGCCGCAGTTTTACTTCCGCACGACCGATGTGACCGGCACGGCCAACCTGATGGGAGACGCCGAGATGTGCATGCCGGGGGACAACGCCCGGATCAGCGTCGAACTCCAGACTCCCATCGCGATGGACGACGGAGTGCGGTTCGCCATTCGTGAGGGGGGCCGAACGGTCGGCTCGGGCGTGGTGACGAAGATTCACGCCTGACAAGCTTATGAAGGGGTGTAGCTCAATTGGCAGAGCGCTGGTCTCCAAAACCAGAGGTTGCGAGTTCAATTCCCGCCGCCCCTGCCAGTTACCGCCACGACCCGTGCGAGGTTGTCCGCAGCACCGCGGTCGTCATTGCCGCGGCGGACAGACTCGCCGGTCGTCGTGGCCCGGCCGCGCCGGGGTGCGCGGGGAAGAGTGCGATCGCGAATCGTGCCGAGCCGACCGGGCATGAAGCCGGCCGATTGTCGGATTGCGGCTGACTGTTGGTCGAAAGGAATGGTATGACCACCAAGCGGATGACGGAAAGCATTCCAGGCGAAAGAAAGAAAAGAGAGGTCTCGTTGAACGGATTCTGGCGAGACATGTTTCGGCTCGGCTTGTACAAGCGAAACCAAGGACGGATCACTCGGCAGGTGACGTTTGCGGCGCTGGCTTTGGTGGCCTTGTTGGGCTCGTGGCGGATCAGTGAATCGCTCGGCGGAACCGCGTATGTTCGGTACGGAATCCCCGCGCTCCTGGCCGCGGTCGGGCTGTGGTTGTGTTTTCGGCTGGTCAACATGCCTCGGTTCGCCGATTTTTTGATCGCGGTCGAGGCCGAAATGAGCAAGGTGTCCTGGCCGACACGGAAGGAGCTGTTTCGGGGATCGATCGTGGTCATTGTGACGATTGTGGTTTTGGCCACGGTGCTGGTACTGTTCGATTTGCTGTGGCAGTCGCTGCTCCGGTTGTTGGGAGTGGGCGTCGGCTAATTGAGCGGCAAGGCAAAGGCGGTTGTGTCGCGCAGATCTCAAGGGGGCAATGTGATCGACGAGGTAGACAACGTGGCGGGGCAACCGCAGCCGGAAGCGACATTGCCGCCGGACGGCGCTGAATCCCATGCGGACCGCGCTCCTCACGCCGCGCATGAACACGCTGCGCCTGAACATGTTGCGCACCAGCAGGCCAGGAGCGAAGATGCGCACGAGTCGGCGCGTGAACCTGCTGCCGAAGTGGCGCCAGTCGTCGAACATCAACCCAAGAGTGAGCCCGTCGGCGCTTCGGCCCCCAACGGCCGACTCTCCTCGGACGAGTCCGCCGCGGAGGAAGAGATTCGAAAGGAGTGGTACATCCTCAAGGTGCAGAGCAACCGCGAGGAATCGATCAAAGAAGGGCTGATGCGCCGCGTCAGGGCTGCCGGACTCGATCGCTATTTTGGCGAGTGCATCGTGCCGACCGAAATGGTCTCCGAGTTCAAAGGGGGCAAGAAGCGAGTCACGAAGCGGAAGCTCTATCCCGGCTATCTGGTCGTCCACATGGCGATCAACGACGACACGTGGTACCTCGTTCGCGAGACGACGGGAATCGGCGATTTCACCGGGTCGGTGGGTCGGCCGACTCCGATGCTCGCGCACGACGTCCAAAAAATCCTGTCCAAGACGGAAGAGAAGACCGACGAGGCCCCGAAGCTCAAGATCAGCTTCAAGAAGGGGGACCGCGTCAAGATTAACGAAGGGACCTTCGAGAATTTCGAGGGTGACGTGGACGCGATCGACGAGGCGAACGGCCGCGTCATCGTGATGATCAACATTTTCGGCCGCTCCACCCCGGTCGAGTTGGAATACTGGCAAATCGAAGCGCTTTAGTACAATTCAGAATCGTCATGGCAAAACAACTGGTAGGGCAAGCGAAGTTCCAGGTTCCCGGCGGACAGGCCACTCCGGCGCCTCCGGTGGGCACTTCGCTGGGCAAGTTTGGCATCAACCTCGGACAGTTCGTTCAACAGTTCAACGAACGAACGCGCGAAGCCGGCGGCATGCCGATTCCGGTAGTGGTCAACGTGTATAACGACCGGACATTCGACTTCGTCACCAAGAGTCCGCCGGCGGCGGCGCTATTGAAGCAAGCGGCCGGAATCGCCAAAGGTTCCGGCGTGCCGAACAAGGACAAGGTCGGCAAGGTGACGCAGGCCCAGGTCGCCGACATCGTGAAAATGAAGATGGCCGACCTGAACGCCCGCGATGTGGAGCACGCCAAACGCATGGTCGAAGGTACCGCCCGCAGCATGGGACTGACAGTAGAAGGATAATCCAGGCCCGAACGAATCGCCGCCGCCCGCACTATTCAATTCACTGATTCTTCCGACGTGATCTATGGCTCAGCAAACCAAGCGTTTCAAAGCGATGGCCCAGAAGTGCCCGCCCGAGAAGTCGACCTTGCCCGTCGAACAGGCGGTGGCCGTCCTCAAGCAGTTCAACACGACCAAATTCGACCAATCGGTCGAGATCGCGATCCGCTTGGGGATCGACGCCAAACAGGCCGATCAGCTTGTGCGCGGTTCGATCGTGCTGCCGCACGGCATCGGCAAGTCGAAGCGGGTCGTCGTGTTTGCCAAGGGTGACCAGGCCGAGGCCGCAAAGGCGGCCGGCGCCGACGAGATCGGGGCCGACGAGCTGGCCAAGAAAATCAAGGAGGGCTGGACCGACTTCGATGCTTGCATCGCCGCCCCGGACATGATGGGGCTGGTTGGGCCGCTGGGCAAAGTGCTCGGCCCGCGGGGGCTGATGCCGTCGCCGCGTGCGGGGACAGTCACGCCCGACGTGGCCAAGACGGTCCGCGAGTACAAGGCCGGCAAGGTCGAATTTCGCAACGATGCCGGCGGCAACCTGCACGCCGTCGTGGGCAAGCTGAGCTTCGACGATAAAAAGCTGGCCGAGAACATTCAGGCTTTCATCCAGCACGTGCATTCGATCAAGCCCAACAGCGTCAAGGGACAATACATCAAGGGGATCACGGTGAGTGCCACGATGAGCCCGGGCATCCACATCGCCGCCTAACCGCAGTCACTAAACCAGAATCACGAATCGTGGTGCCGCGACCCGTCAGGGAAGCGTGTCCGAAGTCATGAGCAAGCTCGTAAAAAACCTCGTCGCCGATGATCTGAAGAAGCAGCTTTCCGGCGTCAGCGACGCCCTGCTGGTGAACGTTGTCGGACTCGATGCGATCCGCGCCACGAAGCTCCGCAAGGAATTGCGGGCGAAAAACATCAAGCTCGAGGTGGTCAAGAACAGCATGGCCCGGCGAGCGACCGAGGGAACTCCGCTGGCCGCGGCGTTTCAAGGCGTGGAAGGCACCTTGGCGATCGTCTGGGGGGCCAGCGACATCGTTTCGCTCGCGAAAGAGATTACTCGGCTGGCCGGATTGAAGGAGTACGAAAAGTTCGCCGCCCGTGGAGGGGCGATGGACGGGGCGAAGCTCACGGCCGCGGAGGTCAAGAATGTGAGCACTTGGCCGAGCCGCGAGGAGCAATTGAGTCTGCTTGTCGGGCAGATTCTCGCTCCGGGGGCAGCACTTGCCAGCCAACTGACGGCGATCGGCGGGGCGGTGGCCAGTCAGATCAAGCAACGAACCGAGGATTTGCAGAAGAGCGCGCCGGCGGGCGATTCGCCGCCGCCAGCGGAACCCGCCGCCGGTTGAGAAGCGATTTAGTAGACCGAGACCAGTCAACCGAGGTAAGAAATCTGAGATTTGCGATTCCGACCGATTCCGCCAGGGCTTGCCCTTGAGGCGATAATTCGAAATCGCGAATCTCCACGAGGACACACGTTTTTTCACGACCCGTTCCGATTCGTGCCGCGTCGGCTTGATCGATTTGCCCGCGGCGCCCAGTGAGAAAGGATGATGGACGACGATGGCCACCGCAGAAGCCACCCGCGAATACTCTCCCAGCGCCAAGGATTTGGGAGACAAGATTGTTGAGCTTACGCTCAAGGAAGCCAAGGAACTGAGCGATTACCTGGAAAACGTTCATGGCATCAAGCCGGCCGCCGGCGGCGCCGTGATGATGGCCGGGCCGGTCGGCGGCGGTGGCGCAGCCCCCGTGGCCGAGGCTAAGACCGAATTCGACGTCATCTTGGAAGGATTCGGCGACAAGAAGATCGGCGTGATCAAAGTTGTCCGCGCCGCGACGAGCCTGGGCCTGAAGGAGGCCAAGGATTTGGTCGAGGGCGTTCCCAGCAAGGTCAAGGAGGGGATCTCGAAGGAAGACGCTGACAAGCTCAAGAAGGAGTTGGAAGAAGCCGGAGCAACGGTTTCGATCAAGTAGGGAAAAAGGTGTCAGGAACCTTTTTATCCCGAGGCAGTCCCTACTAGAGCAGTTACGGAAAAAGGGTTCCTGACACCTTTTTCAGGCAGCTTTCCTTACCCGCAGCTTCTTTAACCGCCGCGCCGCCGCCCATGATTCCCGCAGGGGCGCGGCCTGGTTGACAGGCGCTTGCTTCCACAAGTCAAGCCAGCGATGGGCCGGTTTTTCTCGAGCGTTTCGTGGTGCGCTCGTTTCGACGCGCGCGATCGCCACCGCCAAATCGTCCGCACTTTAGCTTAGGAGCGATAGAGCATATGGCCACTACGGCAGAACGACGCCTTCGACCCAAGGAAGTCCGCCGCTTCGGCAGCCTCCGCGCGCCGCACCACATCCCCGATCTCACCCAGATCCAAACCCGCAGCTACGAGACCTTCCTGCAATACGACATTCCGTCGCCGAAGCGGAAAGATCATGGAATCGAGGGAGTCCTCCGCGAAATCTTTCCGATCGAAAGCTACGACAAGAACCTCAAGCTGGAATACATCCGCTATGAGTTGGGCAAGCCGCGCTACGAACCGCACGAATGCCGGCAGCTTCGGCTGACCTATGGCAGGCCGTTCCGCGTCTGGCTCCGCCTGACGAAGGAAGAGCCGGTTGAGGAAGAGGTCTATCTGGGCGACATGCCGATCATGCTCGGCGGTGGTGAATTCATCATCAACGGCGCCGAGCGCGTCGTCGTCAGCCAATTGCACCGCAGCCCGGGCATCGACTTCGTCGCCGAAATGGACGCCGGCGATCGCAAGCTCCATAGCTGCCGCATCATCCCCGAGCGCGGAAGCTGGATCGAGCTGAACATCTCGAAGAAAGACACGCTCACGGTCCGTATCGATCAGAGCGGCAAGTTCTCCGCGATGACGCTGTTGCGGGCGATGGACCCGAAATACAGCCTCGACGCCGATCTGCTTCGGGTGTTCTATCCCGTGGCGAGCGAAAAGGTCGTCGATGGCCGCAGCGTCGGCAAGATCGAGGGGAAGATCGCCGTGGAAGACATCGTCTATCCGGCCAACAGCGCGAAGGCCGGCGAGGTGATCGTCGAGTCGGGGCAAAAGATCACGAAAAACGTCGCCGAGGTGATTTGCACCTCCGGCTTGACCTCGGTCGAAGTGATGCCGGATGTGAAGGTCCCGCTGATCCTCAATAGCCTCTCGGAAGACGCCACCTCGAGCCACGAAGAAGCTCTGTTGCGAATTTACCAGCGGCTGCGTCCCGGAAACCCGCCGCAGTTGGAGAAAGCCCGTGCGCTGTTCCATGAAAAGTTCTTCGATACGAATCGCTACCGGCTGGGGCGGGTCGGGCGGTTCCGCATCAGCCGCAAGTTGAAGCTCGATCTGCCCGAGAGCGAAATGACGCTTCGCCCGGAAGACCTGATCGCGGCGATCCGATACTTGCTGGCGCTGACGGGGGGTGAACCGGGCGCGGAGGTCGACGACATCGACCACCTCGGCAACCGCCGCTTGCGAACGATCGACGAGCTGGCCTGCGACGAGCTGCGGAAGGGCTTTCTCAAACTCCGCCGCACCGTTCAGGAACGGATGAGCCTGAAGGATGTGGCCGACATGACTCCGCGGAGCCTCATCAATCCGAAGAGCGTTTCGGCGGCGATCGAGTATTTCTTCGGCCGCGGCGAACTCTCGCAAGTGGTCGATCAGACCAACCCGCTCTCGATGCTCACGCACGAGCGGCGGCTTTCGGCGTTGGGACCGGGGGGCTTGAACCGTAAGCGAGCCGGCTTCGAAGTCCGCGACGTCCATATCTCGCACTATGGCCGCATCTGTCCGATCGAGACGCCGGAAGGCACGAACATCGGGCTGATCTCGAGCCTGGGGATCTACGCCGGCGTCGACGAATATGGCTTCCTGATCACGCCTTATCGCAAGGTGCACAAAGGTAAGTTGATCGACGAAGTGGTTTGGCTGCGCGCCGATCAGGAAAGCGAGGCCTATGTCGCCCCGGCCGACGCTCCCGTGGTGAACGGCCATATTCATGGCGACACGATCATCGCCCGGTTCCATTCCGATTTCGAGCTGGTGACGGTGGACAAGATTCAATACATCGATGTGGCGCCGAGCCAGATGGTCGGCGTCTCCGCGGGTTTGATCCCGTTCCTCGAGCATGACGACGCCAACCGCGCGCTGATGGGTTCCAACATGCAGCGCCAAGCGGTGCCGCTGTTGGTCACGGAGCCGCCGATCGTCGCGACCGGAATGGAGCGCGACGTGGCCCAGAACTCGGGCATGCTCGTTCGCGCCGCCCGCAAGGGAACCGTCAGCTACGTTGACGCCAATCGCATCGAGGCCGGCGGCGACGTTTACAACCTGCGCAAGTTCGTCGGGCTCAACGAACGAACCTGCCAGAACCAGCGCCCAATCGTCACGGTTGGCCAAAAGGTAGAAAAGGGCGAGGTCATCGCCGACGGCGCCGCCACTTATCGCGGCGAGCTGGCCCTGGGCCGCAATGTGCTGGTCGGCTTCATGGCCTGGGACGGCTTCAATTTTGAAGACGCGATCATCATCAGCGAGGAGCTGGTGC
>DASZFO010000155.1 GCA_035939775.1 Pirellulales bacterium
TAACATGGCCGAGCCCTTGAAAAGATAGTTGGCTTGAGAGATGAAACCGGCCGGCGCCTCGTTCACAATCCAGACTGTTCAGCATATCGCTCGGCCGGGGGCGTTGTCAAAAAAATTCCACGGATGTCCGGGCCGCGGCAAGGCTTCAAGCCGGGGGAGGACATTATTTTAATTGGGACGCTTTTCGGCCGGCTCCAATGGTCCAAAGGCGGTAAGATTTACCCAATCGCACTTGTCGCCCCGATCGCCCGCACACCACGGCGGGGTTTTTCATGCACTGGTATAATGCGGCGATGAGCAAGCCGTTTCAATTCTCGATGCAGAGAATGTTTGTGGCCATCGCCTGGCTCTCCCTTGCGGCGGCCTCCGTAAACGCCTATTCGTGGCTCGGACTCGCTCTGGCCGTGGAACTTGGTACGGTTTCCATTGGAGCGGCCATCGGCACGATGTTTGGCCGGACGATTACTGGCATTCTTTATGCTTGTGGATTGATCGTCGTAATGTTGGCGTCGGTCATCGTTTCGTATTTGGTCATGCCATGACAGTACCCTCAGCCATTTTGTCCTTGACAAATCGGCACCGATATCACCAACCGTGAATGGTGGCCATAGCCCGCGACTATGGGTAAAGGTTAGAATCCATCGTTTGTCACTGAGTTGCTCAGATCGCGGCGATCGCCTCCGTTTCAATCCCGACGCTGGCAGCGTCGGCAACGACTCTTGCTTCTCGCGCTCGATCATGCCCGTTACCGGCTTGCAATCCTTGAACCCTGTTCCTTCGCTGCCGATCATTGAGCGGCCGACGGGAGCTAGTGCGCTCGCAAGTCTGCCGATTCTTGAGCAGATAACTCCACGAGTGTCAGGAACTTATTCGCCCTCGCCGCCGCTGCCGATGTCGCGCGATGAGATGGCGGCGCGCGGGTGGGACCAGGTCGATATCGTGTTCGTGACGGGGGACGCGCATGTCGATCATCCGAGCTTTGCGATGGCCTTGCTCGGGCGGTTATTGGAGAGCGAAGGCTTTCGAGTGGCCATCTTGAGCCAGCCCGATTGGCGCTCGTGCGACGCTTGGCGCACGTTTGGCCGGCCGCGGCTCTTTTTCGCCGTGAGCGCCGGCAATATGGATTCGATGATCAATCATTACACGGCCAATCGCAAAGTCCGCAACGACGACGCCTACAGCCCTGGCGGCGAGATTGGCCGCCGCCCCGATCGGGCGACGCTCGCCTATTGCCAGCGGGCCCGCGAGGCGTTTAAGGGAGTGCCGGTGATCGCCGGGGGAGTCGAGGCCAGCCTCCGCCGCATCGCTCATTACGACTATTGGAGCGACAAGGTCCGCCGGGCGATCGTCCTCGACTGCAAGGCCGACCTGTTGGTGTTCGGCATGGGAGAGCGGCCGATCGTCGAGATCGCTCACCGACTAGCGGCCGGCGCGACAGTTCGCGACCTCCGCGATCTACGTGGTGTAGCCTATCGGCTCGGCGCGAAGGAATCGTCGCCGACCGATGGCACCATCACATTGCCGAGCTACGAGCAAGTCTCGACCAACATCTGGGCCTTCTGCGACATGACCAAGATCGCCCATCAGGAGACCAATCCGCACAACGCCAAGCGGCTGGTGCAGTATCACGGTCCCGAAGCGGTGGTCGTCAATCCGCCGGCCTTGCCGCTTGCGCAATCGGAGATGGATCGCGTTTACGGTTTGCCCTATACGCGGAAGCCGCATCCGAGTTATGGCCGACAGAAGATTCCGGCCTACGAGGTGGTGAAAGATTCGGTGCAGATCATGCGCGGCTGCTTCGGCGGCTGCACCTTCTGTTCGATCACTGCCCACGAGGGCCGGATCATTCAGAGCCGCAGCGAAGAATCCGTGCTCGGAGAGATTCGGCGGATGGCGGCCGACCCGGAGTTTTCCGGCGTGGTGAGCGATATCGGCGGGCCGACCGCCAACATGTATGAGATGAAGTGCAATCGTCCGGAGGTCGAGGCGAAGTGCCGCCGGCTGAGCTGCGTGCATCCCACGATCTGCAAGCTGCTGGGGACCGATCACGGCCCGCTGGTGCAGCTCATGCGGAAAGCCCGCGAGGAGCCGGGGGTGCGGAAGGTGTTGGTGGCTTCCGGTATTCGGATGGACCTGGCCCGCCGCGACCCCGAATACATGCGCGAGTTAGCGACGCACCACGTCGGCGGCTATTTGAAAGTGGCCCCCGAGCACACCGATTCGCAAACGCTGCACTTGATGAAGAAGCCAGGCGTCGAGGATTTTGTCGAGTTCGATCGCGAGTTCAAGAAGGCCTCGGCTGCGGCCGGCAAGAAACAGTATCTCATCCCATACTTCATCGGCAGCCATCCGGGGAGCGGCATCGATGCGATGATCGACCTCGCGCTGTTCCTCAAGCGAAACCACTACAAGCCCGACCAGGTGCAGGACTTCATTCCCAGCCCGTTCGACATCGCAGCCTGCATGTATCACACGGGCCACGACCCGTTCACGCGGCAACCGGTCGCCGTGGCCAAACATTTGCGCGACCGCAAATTGCAGCGGGCGCTGATGCAGTTCTTCAAGCCGGAGAACTATTTCGAAGTCCGCCGCGCGCTCGAGCAGGCGGGCCGCCAGGATTTGATCGGCTCCGGCTGCGATTGCCTGATCCCCATTAAACCGCCGAAGGAAGCCCTCGACGGCCGCCGCCGCCGCGCGAACGAAGCCGTCCGCGAGCAGCAGCAAGGAGACCACATCCGCGGAACTCCGGGCAACGGCTACCGGCCGAAGCGGAAGACGGCAGGGCGGCGGA
>DASZFO010000156.1 GCA_035939775.1 Pirellulales bacterium
TCACGTGCGGCCAACGGGCTTCGACCAATAGCAGCACCCCGCGCGGGTCTCGGCGAAGAATCTCGCCCGCCAGAAAGTCGAAATCGGGTTGAATCTTCCAGGGGTTTTGGGCGCAGACGTAAACCTGCTGGTCTGGCCGCAAACCGAAGCGATCTCGATTCGCTCGCGGCGCCGGCCAGGTCGGCCGCGGATAGTAGTTTGGAATGTGCTTCAGCCGAATCAACCGTTCGCTGTAGTGCGATTCGGCGTCGGCCGGTTCGAGC
The DNA here is from genome assembly GCA_035939775.1 of Pirellulales bacterium. Classification (NCBI taxonomy): domain Bacteria; kingdom Pseudomonadati; phylum Planctomycetota; class Planctomycetia; order Pirellulales; species Pirellulales bacterium. Next base: position 264 of record DASZFO010000156.1, read on the forward strand.
AGATCGCTCGAGATGAAATAGTCCATCGCCGCGATGCCGCTCGTGACCGGCCAGCCCCAACTCGTGCTTTGCACGGCAGCGAGACGAAAGAAGGGGAGAAAATAGCTCATCGAGTCGGTGCCCACTTCCCAGAAATAGGCCAGATCGAATCGCTCGGCTCGAACATTGTCGATCGTTTCCCTGAGCGTCGGCGACAGCGGTAAGTAGTCGATCGGCGAGTCGGCGACCGCGGCCTTGATCGGCGCGATCCCGCGCGGCGAGCAGACCACCGTGGTGCGGAACCGCTCCGGCGAAAGCCGCGCCAGCACTCCGGCCATGCCGCGCAGAAAAATGCCCTCGCTCCCTTTCGGGACGAAGAACGCCAGGCTCGGTTTCCCCGAACCCCTTTTCGGCGGTGTGGGCGGAAGAGAGTTCTCGAAGATTCGGGCCAGAGATTTTCGGATCGCCAGATCATCGCGGCCTTGGTAGGCAAGTTCAACCGGCGGCTGGCAGCCTGACGTCGCCAGTTCGTTGACGTCGAATTTCCGCCGTTCGTCGCCGTAGGCCGCCAGCCGCTCGGCGAGCGATTCCTGGTACTCGTCAATCTGGGCGTTGCTCTCCAAGACCGCTGGCCCGAGCAGATCGAGCCGCAGCCGCCAGAGCGCTTTGTCGGGCTGCAATCGGATTGCGGCGCCATAGTGCCTCTTGGCGTCCGCCAGGCGTCCGATCGACAAGAGCGCATGCCCCAGCCGATTGTGAAGCTCAATCGACTCGGGAAGAAACTCGAGCGCCCGCTCGAGCCCGGCGGCGGCGGCATCAAACTGCCGCAGCTTCATCCGAGCGGCGGCCAGATTGACGTGGGCTTCAAGGCAGTCGGGGGCAATTCGCAGCGCCCGCTCGTGGCAAGCGATCGCGGCCTCGAGCTGGCCGAGTTCCTGCAACAGGGCGCCGAGGTTTGTTTGAATTCGGTGATTGTCCGGAACGAGCGCGACGGCCTGCTCATAGTGCTGGCGTGCTTCGTCGAGCTGTCTTAAGCGCGCAAGCAGTGCAGCTAGCGCTTCGTGCGCCTCGACGCAATGCGGCTTGATTTCGACCGTCCGCTCGTAGCTTGCGATAGCCGCATGCCATTGGCCACGCCGCTCCAGCGCCTGCGCCAAGGCAAAGTGACCGGGGGCCCAATTTGGGCGCGATACAAGCACGCCTCGAACGGTTTTGACGTCGTCCGCCTCGGCCGATGGCGTCTCTTCGGCGGCAGTCGCGAGATTTGCGGCGATTTGGCTCATGGCGCCCGATTCGTCGCCGGTTATCGACCCGCTTGGAATTCGGTTCGTAGAGAAGAGCGCTGAGCGGCTGGCGGAATAAATCGTGTTCTCATTATCGGCCACGCAAACGCAAGAACTTTGGCGATTTTCGTCGTAACCCTCGTCACCGAGCGGTTTGACGGCTGCAACGCGCCGGGCCTATGATGTCCTTCGGCTGAAAATCAAATCGGGCGGCCCCCGACCAATCGTCGTTTCGTACTTTGCACTTCGTACATCGCACTTGCTCTCATGTTGATCCGCGTCGGCCATAGTCCCGATCCTGACGATGCGTTCATGTTCCATTCGCTGGCCAACGGGAAGATCGACACCGGCGCGTATGAATTCCGCCACGAGCTGGTCGATATCGAAACGCTCAACCGCCGGGCCTTTGCGGCCGAGTTGGAACTCACGGCCGTCAGCCTGCATGCCTACGCCTATTTGACCGACAGCTACCTGCTTTGCCCCTGCGGCGCTAGCATGGGGGACCGCTATGGGCCGATGGTTGTTGCGCCCCGCGATGTTTCGCTCGACGAGCTGCGCGGCCTGGCGATTGCGGTCCCAGGCACGCTCACCACGGCTTACCTCGCGCTGCGGCTCTGTCTCGGGCGTGACTTTCGTAACATTGTTGTGCCGTTCGATCAGATCATCGAAGCCGTGCTTGCCGGCCGTTGGCAAGATGAGCCGATCCGGGCTGGGCTCATCATTCACGAAGGGCAGTTGACTTATGCCGATCGCGGCTTGAAGTCGGTAGTTGACCTCGGCAAGTGGTGGCACGACGAGACCGGCCTGCCGCTGCCGCTCGGGGCGAACGCGATCCGCAAGAACCTCGGCCCGGACGTGATCCGCGACGTGAATCGGCTCCTCAAGGAGAGCATTCGCTACGGACTCGCGCACCGCGAGGAAGCACTGGAGTATGCGATGCGATTTGGCCGCGATTTGGATCGGCGGCGCGCCGATCAATTCGTGGGAATGTACGTGAACGATTGGACGCTCGATTTCGGCCCGCGAGGACGCGAAGCGGTGCGGCGGCTTTTGGCCGAGGGACATCGGGCGGGCGTGATCCCGAATCGCGTGGTGCCGGAATTCGTCGAGTAATTGCCGAGAGGGCCAGATGGAGCGCGACTCGCGACGCTTTCGAGACGAAGATCTCCGCCCCGAGCCGCCGCCGCCGGGGCCGAAGCCGGCCGCCTCGCTGTGGGGCATCTTCCTCGCCGGGATCGGAGCGCTCCTCATCGCCTGCGTGCTCGGATTCTTGATGATTCCGATCGCGGGGGTCGCCTTGGCGGCCGTCGTGCTCGTGTTCGTGCTGGTGGCGCTCGCCGCCTTTCACTATGTCGTCTGGGGGTGGTGGCTCAGCGGCGTGATCCGCGAAGACGTTGAGGCAGAAGAGCGCGCGGATGCCGAGGAAGAGCGACTCCGCCGGCATGGGCAGTGAGGTACCCGACACTTTTTTCGACATGCGTCATTTCGCGCCGATGTGGCCGAAGTAATCCGATTCGTTGCCTGCTTTCCACTTGATGTTGCAGCCGATGCTGGGCTTCTGATCGGCCGCAACCGGTTTGCCGGCCAGCACGGCGTCGAGCGCGGCTCGCAGGTCTTTGCCGGTGACCGGGATACCGGAATCCGGCCGGCTCGAATCCATCTGGCCGCGGTAAACGAGCTTTTGGTTCTTGTCGAACACGTAGAAATCGGGCGTACAGGCCGCCCGATAAGCCTTCGCCACCGATTGGTCTTCGTCGTAAAGATAGGGGAACGCGTAACCGCGATTCTCAGCCTCGTGGACCATCTGCTCTGGAGAATCGGCCGGATAATTCCGTGCGTCGTTCGAGTTGATCGCGACCACCGCCGCTCCCTTGCCCTGATACTCGCGGGCCAACTCGGCCAGCCCATCCGCGACGTGCTTCACGAACGGGCAATGATTGCAGATGAACGCGACCAGGAGCGCCGGAGCGCCCTTGAAATCGGCGAGCGATACGATCCGCCCATCCACATTCGGCAACGAAAAGTTAGGCGCCTGCGTGCCCAAGGTCAACATGGTGCTGGGGGTTCTAGCCATGATCTAATCTCCAAACGCTGAGAAAAACGAGATTTGGGAAAGAGCATCCACGAAATGGGCTTTCGGTAATTCGCAGTCAAGAACCCAGTCATTCTAGCGAATTACTGGCAGCGTTGGCAGCTCTTCAGTTATGTTGGAATCATCCAACGGCGACGCAACGACCGGGCATCAAGAATGACAACTGAAAGGCTTACACATCTCGTTCGGCGTCATAACGCAGTTCAGTCCTGCGCGGGAATCCTCGGATTGTGCGGTTCCGCGTTGCTGTGGTATGCCTCGTTCTGGGTGTTTCGCTTGACGGCGCTGATGTGGGTGAATGTGCTGCGGATGGTCGAAGTATTGCACCGCGGTTTTGACGGCTCGATCCTTACGTTCTATATTGCAATCGGCTGCACACTGGTTCTAGCCGTCGAGGGATTCCGACGCTCGCTGCCCGTATTCGATTTGATCGAGTTTCACGATTCGGCCTATTTTAGCCGACACACCTCCATCAATTCCGGGAGCGCAAGAGGGCTTTCCGATGCATTCGCGGAGGCTTGGTTGCTCTCGCAGTTTCTATTCTCGGCGCCGCGAGTTACCATCATTTCGGTCGCCGCATTACGGTCGGTAGTTTCCACGAACCGTGAAATCGTCGAGCAGGCAGCCTTTATCCTGACGAAACTCAAGGAAGATCGGCGCTGGACGGCACCGACGGATTTCGGTGAATGCGCTCAAGCGGTGAAACTGCTGCGTCGCCTGAACCTGATTTGGATAAAAAGCGACGGAGAAGAGTTCAGTATCCGCTGTCCTGCTGGAATGAGCGAAGCGGAAATCGAGGCGTGATCGGCTACTAGAGTTGTCAAAAGCGCCGTCATTCGATTCGAAACAGCCGTTTCGCATTGGCAGTGGTTTGGGCCGAGAAATCGTCGATCGTTTGTTCGCGGGCGGCGGCGAGGCAGGCGGCGGTGTGGACGACGTTCGCCGGTTCGTTGCGTTTGCCGCGCAGCGGCTCCGGGGCCAGATAGGGGCTGTCGGTCTCCACAAGGATGCGGTCGGCCGGAATCGTCGCGGCCACGGCGCGCAGGTCGGCCGACTTCTTGTA
>DASZFO010000157.1 GCA_035939775.1 Pirellulales bacterium
GGACAGTTCGAATTGACCCCGGAGCTCTCGGCCGATGTTCGTTTGAATGACATAGTGAGAGAAGGCCGAGTTCCGGGCGTCCGGTAGGTCTGATCCGGGTTCGTCGTGGGCGCGATCCAGCCATTTCTGCGCCATGGCTACAAAAGATGCACGGAAATCCAAATCGGAAATCTGCTGCGCCATTGTGAGGCGCTCAGCCGCAATCTCTCGGCGTTTATCCAACCGGTCATCCGGCATCGCTCATACTCGACGTCCCATGGGGGCAATCGCCCCGCCGTCAATTGGTTCCGGATATCTACCGGCCGGCATGGCGGCCGAAATGGCGCCTGCGAGCTATCGAACACGGGGTCTCCGATAGTCCTCGATCGTCAAAAACAGGGGTACAAGGCCGGTACGCCTGATTTGTACTCCTTCAAAATGTTGTGGTCCGATTGGTTTGAGGGGGCTTGGCCATCACGCGGCGTTCCGCGCCCTTGGCGCCGCTGAGAAAATTGCCTTAACTGTTAGTGGCTTGGTGAGCCGATAATTATCCACCGCATCGCTTTTTTTTCCTGGTGTGCAATCTTGTACAGCTGCCTCGGGGGCGACGACGCATCCTTCCCGGATCAAACCATGTCGGGGCGAACAGGGGTGCATCATGCACGATTCGCAACGCTACCGGGATAGTGCGGCTGCGTGCCTGTTGGCAGCTCGAGACGCCTTCGAACCTCACTACCGCAAGCTCCATCTCTCTATGGCCGCCTCATGGCTCTCGCTCGCCCGTCAGGATGAGGCAATGGAGGATCTGCTCGTGATCTCGAACACGGCCGGGCGGACCACGGCCGAAACGGAGGCCGACAATGAACGAGTTCAGTTATTTCAACATCCGCGCGCAGCATCATTCCCGGCTTGCCCCGGAGGCAAGTGATCCCAGGCTGAAGGCGGCCCATGAAGCAATCGCCGCCCATATGTCGGCCAAGGTGGCGACGGCCGATCCGAATCGTAAAGTTGTCCTGGTCGATGGCGTAGTTGTGGATTCGTACTGGTCGCCCGGCCGGCGCCCCGGCGGCGCCGTCGACGTCTTCGGCGGCCGGGTTCCATCGTCTGGATCGTGCCGCAACGCCCGCGATGGATACGTCGCCAGCGGGCCGGCGAAGCGGTGGCACGCCCGCCGGGATCTACCACCCCGACCCTTGACGCCCGTGGGCTTCGCGGATCATCGGCTCGCTCATCCGGCCGAGTGGGCTCGTTATCCGGTCGTTGTCCATCGGGCCGCGGTTGTGACGTCGGGCGCTCGCGCGACGACCTGGCGATGCCACGGCGAATTTTCGACTGCAGGACCGCCGAAACGCTTTATGGAATTTCCGGCGAAGAGATGTTGAAGGCGATGAGTGAGGAGCGGACGTGATCCCAAAGACGGATGAATACCGCGCCAAGGCGGCCGAGTGCGCAAAGCGCGCGCAAGAGGCCAGCAATAGTACAATGAAAGAAGTGTGTCGGGATATGGCGCGCATGTGGCTGCATCTGGCCCAACAAGCGGATATGGACGCGGGCCGACCGCGGAGCGAGAAATCGTCTTCTGACAATCAGTCCTGACTTGAGCACCCGTCTGCGCGGACAAAGACGACGTTCCAGCATGGGGCCTCCCCGGTGATTCCGTAACGCAGATAATCTCAATAGTTTGTCTGAGACTTAAATCGAAGGCGCTACTTTCGTGGCAATTGGCATCGTCCCCCCGATCGTGTCCTGGATCAGAAGCGATCTCTGTGGCCGACCACCGCATGTCCGCACGTGTTTCCCGGACGCGGCGGCGATTGGCGATATATGTGCTAGTCCATGCGCGTCCCGGGACTTGCAGTTCAGGCATTACCTGTTGAGAAGTTACCGCCGCGGAGTTTCGCAACTTCGCCAAAAACTCAAGCGGTACGTCTGGCCGATCTCCCCGAGAAGTGTCGATCAATCGCTGCTTGAGTCGCGGACATGCATTAACCGCCTGATAGGTATGATTTGCAATTTCCGGCCACCCATCGCCACAATGGCCTGCCGGAATCGGGCACGCGTAGCGATTTAAGCAAAGATTGAAACAGGATCGGAGAGTCGATGACCAATGCCATTGCGCGCTGGACAATAATCGCATTCGCGCTGTTCCCGATCGCAACAGTCGCCGAGCCGATCAAGCTCAAGATGGCGTACTTCGCGTCGGACCGAGAACCTCCCTATATCTCCCTGCTCAAGCCGTTCGCCGACGCGGTCAACAAGGAGGCAAGTGGCATCATCGAAATCGATCCCTATTCCGGTGGCGTGCTCGGGCGAAGCTATCTTCAACAGGCGCAGCTGGTGCTGGACGGCATCGCAGATATGGCTTGGGTGAATCCGAGCCTGACGCCTGATCGGTTTCCAGACAACGACGTGATGGAATTTCCCGGCCTGTTTCGCGATCTGAAGGAGGCCACGCTGGTTTACATGCGGGTCGTGGCGTCCGGAGCATTGAGGGGATACGAGGATTTCTTCGTAATCGCCGCCGTCGCCAATTTCCCGCTGATGATCCACACCCGCTCGCCTATCAAATCGCTTCCTGACTTACGTGGCAAAATTCTTCGAGTCAACAACGTCATTGAGGGCAACGCACTCAAGGCAATCGGCATAACGCCGCTCGTCATGCCGGTCAACGAGGTCGCCCTGGCGATCGGTCGGGGCACAATCGACGGCGCGACCTTACCTCCAAACGCACTGTTTGCCTATGGCGTTTCGCGCATCACCAGATTCCATTATGCCGCGCCCCTCGGGGCGGCACCGCTCGCGCTTCTGATGAATCGGAAGAAGTTTGAGTCGCTGCCGAAGGCCGGCCAGGACGTGATCCGCAAGTACAGCGGTGGATGGACGGCAGCGCGTTACGTTGAAGCTTACGATGCCAACAACATTCGAGCGATGAAGGACCTCCGGTCCGACCCCAATCGCCAAGTGATAACGCCGCCGCAAGCGGAGCTCGACACGCTCCAGGCCACATTCGAGACGGTGCTTGAGACGTGGCGCAAAGAAAGTCCGCGAAACTTGGAGCTTTTGAAGCTGGTCGAAACGGAGATCGCGAAGGTGCGATCCGAACACCGAGGCGGCGATTTCCAGTGAGCTGGCCGGACGACAGAATTACTCGAAGCGGCCGATGCGATCGGGTACGAGACAACAGGATCAGAATGCAAGTCGTATGGAGAGAGCTGCGATGCTGAAGACCTTGGTGCGCTGCGCGGTGACCGCGTTGATGCTGTTGCCGTTTGCTGCGTTTGGCGAGCCGATCAAGCTGAAACTGGCGTATTTTTCGTCCGACCAGACCAAGATTTATATATTCGTAATCAAACCTTTTGTGGACGCGATAAACGGAGACGAGCAGGGCGGCATAATAATCGAGACATATCCCGGCGGCGCCCTCGGCAAGGACCCTGGCCGGCAACTGCAACTACTCCGGACCGGAGTCGCCGACATCGCTTATGTTGCGCTGGGGCCGGCGGCCGATCAGTTTGGAGACCACGCGGTGATCGAGCTTCCTGGCCTGTTTCGAGATATGCGGGAAGCCACTCTGGTTGCTACCCGGCTGGTCGATTCGGGGATCTTGCAGAGATACGACGAATTCTTCATCGTTGGAGCATTCGCAACCGAGCCGGAGACTATTCATACGCGTTTGCCCGTTGCATCACTCGACGACTT
>DASZFO010000158.1 GCA_035939775.1 Pirellulales bacterium
CACGTGACGGCCGCGATTCGCGCGCGTTTTTGTCGCAGCTTCCCCGATTGCGGCGAGCGGCTCCGGTTCGTGCCGCGGATGATCCAGGCCGATTACCTCACGCTCCTGGCCACCGCCGACGTGGCGCTCGACACAGTGCATTACTCGGGCGGCGCCAATTCCATTTACGACGCGCTCTCAGTCGGCACGCCCGTCGTCACCCTGCCAACCGCTCTGCACCGCGGAGGCTACACGCTTGCCGCTTACCGGACGATGGGAATGACCGCCTGCATCGCGAAATCTCCGGCGGAGTACGTCGAATTGGCCGTTCGATTGGCCAGCGATCCGGACCATCGCCGCAGCGTGCGGAATGAGATCGCCGCCACCCGCGGCGCGCTGTTCGACAATGTCGCCGCCGTCCGTGAACTGGAAGACCTGTTCGAGGAACTGGCCCTTCACGCTCGGCGGGACACGCCGTGATTCTCCTCGGCATCAGATTCACGACGAATATGGCGAACGACGGGGCTACATAAACGGAAGCGGCAAGGATATTCTTAGTCTTCGACGCCTTTAGCAGCGATCCGGCACGCAAGCGTGCCGGCTAGCGCGGCCGTATTGCCACTTTCGGCGACCACTCGAAACTTGCCACTTGCAAATTCCCTCGTCCTTCCTCCCATCGCATGCATATCGCATTTGTCGATTTCGTGCCTTGGGATTACACGATCGAGACCGTGTATCAGAAGCCGCTGGGGGGATCGCAATCGGCCTTGTGCTATCTGGCCGAGGAGCTGGCCCGCCGCGGGCACGAGGTGCAGCTCATCAACAATGCGGCGCTGCCGGGCGTTTCGCGCGGCGTCGTCTGCTTGCCAGCGGCGAAGGCCCAGGGCGACGTTTGGAAGAGCTTCGACCTGGTGGTGCTGCTGAATTCGGTGAAGCCCGGGCTATCGATCCGGCCGCTCTTGCGCAACGGCGCGCGGCTCATCGCCTGGATTCAACATGCTCACGATCAGCCGGCCGTGCAGCCGCTGGCGCGCGAGGAGGTCCGCAGTGCGTTCGATGGCTTTGCGCTCCTGAGCGATTGGCAGCGGGGTTGTTTCGAGCGAACCTTTCAGATCGATCCGGCGCGAGTGCGGGTTTTGCGAAATGCTGTCAGTCCGGCGTTTCTCGCTAGGTTCCCGCCCGGGGCGGATATCGTCGCCGCGAAACGGCGGCCCCCCGTGCTCGCTTACACAAGTACGCCGTTTCGCGGGCTCGATATTTTGGTGCATGCGTTTCCCGCGATTCGCCGTGACGTGCGGGGAGCGACGCTGCGAGTCTATTCGAGCATGCAGGTCTATCAAGCGGCCGACGAAAGCGATTCGGCCCAATATGGCCACCTTTATGAACTCTGCCGCGACACGCCCGGCGTCGAATACATCGGCTCGCTCGCGCAGCCGGAACTGGCCGAGCAATTGCGCGAGGTGGCGATGCTCGCGTATCCGAACCATTTCGCGGAGACAAGTTGCATCGCCGTAATGGAAGCGATGGCCAGCGGTTGCCGAATTGTGACAAGCGAATTGGGCGCTCTGCCCGAGACGACCGCGGGCTTCGCGCGGCTCATCCCGGTGGGCGACGATTGGCTCACGTACTCCGATCGCTTCATCGACGAGACGGTCCGCACGCTCGAGGAATTCGAGACGCAGCCCGGCAAGGTCAACGATTTGCTGAATCGCCAAGTCGCCTACATCAACGCCGAATGCACTTGGCCGCGGCGAGCTGACCAATGGGAAGCCTGGCTGGCGGAATCGTAGGGTGCGTCAAGTCCCCGCTGACGCACCGGGAGCTACACCCGGCCTCTCACTCTGTCTTGGTTTCCAATCGATGCCGAAGTTCCGCCATTAGATTGCTTACGTCCATGTGTCCTCGATCCGTCGTCCGCACTAACAACAGATTTCGAACAGCAATGACCTCGCTATCCGCAGCAGACGGCGTGGCGCCGGCGGCCTGCAAAGCTACCGTGGGAATGCCACGACGGGCGGATCGCCCCGGCTGGTCAAAGCCGGCGCTGGCAGATCCGCGAGGGCCATCGCCTTGTGCGCCCGGCGCGGGTCGCGGCAGGGCGAAACGGACCGCCTCGACTAGGTCGGCGATGGTCCAACCGTCACGCACAAAGTCCGCGACGTCGTATTGACGCATTTCGGTTTGACCTTCCTCAGTCGTTATCACGAGAGCTTCATTTTGGAGAACGAAAGTCAACTCGTGTTCATGCAGCATCAACCGCAGCGCTGAGCGCAGGGAAATGCCCTTAAGGGTTCGAAAAATCGGCGTGTCCGCACCAACACCAGCGTCTGTCATCGATTTGGAATCGAGCTGAACCTCGATCCCGTAGCGAATCTTAAGCGACTCGACCACGTCCTTTAGCGGCGTCTCGGCGAAATCCATCTCGGTCGGCTCGTCCAGAGCGCGCATGATCCGTTCGTAGGCGGATTGACCACCGGTTCCCGCGGATTGGCCGTTGGGCTTTTCTGCCGGCGCGGTGGCGGGCGACGTGCCGCGAGCCGGAGCCGTTTTCAGTACCTGCTTTTCGTCGTCCGCGGCAATTGCGGAGAAGCCGCGCAAACTAAATGCCAACGCAAGACCCACAAACGTCGACGCAAGCAACTTGCACATAAAGAACCCCCTTCCCTTGCGAGAATTCGCAAGCTCAAGACGGACCCACCGAGAAGTTTCGTCGCCCGCCAGTTCCGGATGGCAGGCTCGATCTATTAGCCGCAGTTTAGCGGGTGGGCTGGGGAAATTGCAAGCAGATTTAGACGTCGATCCACGACGAAAGTGGGCGACGAGTGATGAACCAGATGGCGGTCGCGTTAGCCGGTTCGCTTGCGAACCGAAGGCCGCCGCCGTTTGCGGCGGGTCAGCGGTTCGCAAGCGAACCGGCTAACGATGCGCCGCCGTGCCGCAATGCTCTTTGCGGTTTTGAACGCTGATGTTATTGCCGGTTGGCCAGCGATGCGCTCGGAATGCTCGCCGGGAAAAGATGCGGCGCGGGGATCGGGGCCTTCTTCTGCCCGGCCACCATTTCGGCCTGACATTGGAACCAAACACCGGCGTACGGATGGTTGCGATATTGCTCGAACCACGGGCCGCCGTTGGTGTAGTGGATCAGCTTCGTCGTGGCGTCCATCCAGTCGAGCGTGTTCCAGGTCCTGGGCAGCTCGCCGATCTGAGCGTCGGGGATGTCTTGGAAGCGATGGAGATATGCTCCGGTCCGCGTCTCGATCGCTTCCTTGCTCCAGACTGCGAGCTTCGCGCAATCCATCAGCATCATGCTCGACCAGTTCTTCCGCGGATAGCTGGTCTGTGGGCAGCCATACATCTTGACCGCGTTGGTCGGTTGATAGTCGTGCTGGACGACTCGCAGGGCATACGGCCGCATGTCGAGATCGTCGATTTCCCGCACGTCGCCGAGGCAGAGCATGTCGTTGTCGAGAAACAGGGCCTTGCCGCGGAAATTGCAAAGATAGGGCACGAGGAAGCGGCTGTACGTGAATTCCGTCGATGCGAGCGGATCGTGCGCCCGGCGGAGCCTCAGCTCGTCGAGCTTGAGATATTGGATGTCGAGCGGGATCGACGAGTGCTTGAGCAGGCTATAACGAAGCACGTCGGCCGGCTCGGGAAAACGGGAATCCCAACCAATGAAGATCCTCAGCATGTTCGATCCCTTCCGAAAAGACCAGGACGAGCGCTGGCGTACGTGTGGCACGTCGCCGGCGCAGTCTGAAAAAACCAGTTTGCGCAGGCCGTTTCCGTTCACTTCCTCTGCATAACTTCGGACTCTTGGCCCAAGTCGGTTGAGAAAAACGTCCGTGGGTAGCGATTGCGTCGAGTTTTCCGACGCCAGCAGCTAGCGATCGGTCGTGTCGCACGCCGAAGATGCCGATGCTGGCAGCGTCGGCCACTTGCGGCCGCGACTAAGCTTCGAATGAGAGGCCAACATGCGGCTCGCCGCCAACAGGCGGCAGGTCGAACACGAGCGGCGAAGTTGCCTTCGATTCGGTATCTGACGTCTCAGCGGCGCCGTCAGCCCGTTTTGTTCCCAACCGCTCGCAGACTTGCAACCAGGTTTCCCGCTCGATTTCCAAAACCCTAAGT
>DASZFO010000159.1 GCA_035939775.1 Pirellulales bacterium
CGGTCATTTGACGATGCCCTTTCTGAGGCGGCGTGGCTGCGCGGCGGAACTCCCGGCGGATATCTTAATACGAGGTGACCGAATCATACTACCGCAGTCGGCAGCCTGAATAGGGCAAGCCGGAAGGCCGACACCGATGAAACAATTCCTCCTTTCCGAATCGGATCAGCGATCTTTACATGGAGAAGCTCAAGCATCACACTGATTTGCACTATTTCCACGCCGCGGCCCGCGATAATTGGCTCGGCGTGTCCCGCAAGCAAGTTCTGGGGGAGCGAGTTTAAGCCGGTGGATGTCTTGCAGTGAACCATGTTGAGGCCAATTGTCCCGCTTGTGGATCACCGATTCGATTTGAAATCGGATCGTCGGTCGTGGTGGTCTGCCCGAATTGCCGGTCGGTCGTGGCCCGCGGCGATCGGAAGCTCGAAGACCTCGGCAGAGTTGCGGCGCTAGTCGACGCCGGCTCGCCGCTCGAAGTCGGGCGCAAGGGGAAATACGGCGGAGCGCCGTTCGAACTGACCGGACGAGCGCAATTCGCCCACGAAGCGGGAGGTGTGTGGGACGAGTGGTATGCCAGTTTCCCAGGCGACCGCTGGGGCTGGCTCGCCGAGGCCCAGGGGCGATTCTACCTCACGTTCGAGAAACATCTCGCCGCGGACGCGAAGCTGCCTGAACCGGACAAGATCGAGTTGGGCCATCGGTTCACGATCCCCGGCGTCGGCGTCCTGGTGGCGAGCGAGATCGGCCGAGCGATGGCGCAGTCTGCCGAAGGAGAAATCCCCTATCGGCTCGTGCCCGGTGCGCCGCTCGAATACATCGACTTGAGCGGGCCAGGAGGCAAGTTCGCCACGTTCGACTATAGCGATGCTGAGACTGCCGTCTATCTGGGCGAGGAGGTGACGCTCGACGATCTGGGGATCTCGCCCGCCGCCGCGACGGAGCGCGAGCCGCGGCACGTCGGGGCGCTGCAAATAAACTGCCCCCAGTGCGGCGGCGCGCTGGAACTCAAGGCTCCAGACGTCGCCGAGCGAGTCGCTTGCCCGTATTGCAATTCGCTTTTGGATTGCGCGCAGGGAAAGCTGCAATACCTCGAAACACTTTCTCCGGGGAAGTTCAAGCCGACGATTCCATTGGGCACGACCGGCATGCTGGGCGGCAAGCCATACACGGTGATCGGCTTTCTCGTTCGGCACACGACGTACCTGCACACGAACTACTATTGGAACGAGTATCTGCTCTACGGCGTCGGGACCCGCTTCCGCTGGCTCGTCGAGAGTGATCATCATTGGAGCTTCGTTGCCGCCGTGCCGCCGGGCGACGCGGAAGTGCAGTCGCGAATCGCCACCTACAACGGTCGCCATTTCCGCTTGTTCGAGAAATCCACGGCCATCGTGGATTACGTCTCGGGCGAATTCTATTGGAAGGTCCACGTCGGCGAACGAGTTGCGCTCGACGATTTCATCGCGCCCCCGGAAATCTTGTCGCGGGAGACCACGCTGCCGGAAGGCGCCACTGCGGTCGACGCCGCCGATGCTCGACTGAGAGCGAAAGGCGAAATCAACTGGTCGCTCGGCACGTATCTTGAGCCGGCCGAGGTCGCCGCGGCGTTCAAGCTGCCGCCGCTTCGCGCCTCGATCGGCGTGGGCGCAAACCAACCGTTCCATTCCAAAGGCGTCTATCGGATCTGGGGCGTGTTGGTCACGGCGGCAGTCGTGCTGTGGATTGTCCTTTCAATCCTGATGCCGTCGCATAGGCTGCTCGAAAAGACTTTCTCGCTCGATCCGCCTGCCGCGCCGGAGACGGCGCGCACAGTTTTCGAATCGCCGATCGTTCTCGACGCCCATCGCAGCCTGCGCTTCGACATTTCGGCGCCGGTCGATAATTCGTGGCTCTATGTCGATGGCGATCTGTTCAACGACGAGACGGGACTGGTGCAGCCCTTCTCCGTCGAGGTTGGCTACTATCACGGCGTCGATTCCGATGGTTCCTGGACCGAGGGGAGCCGCTCGAACGGTGCCTTTGTATCGGCCTTGCCGCCGGGCAACTACACGCTCCGGCTCGAAACGCAATGGCAATATGCGACCCGACCGATTCAAATGTCCGTTCGGCTGGAAGAATCCGGCCCGCGGATCTTGTACCTGTTGATCGTCGTGCTCGCGCTGTCGATCGTGCCGATAGCGGTCGCGATCCGACAATTCAACTTTGAGAAGCAGCGTTGGGAAAACAGCAATTACTGACGGTTCGGAGAATGAGATGTTCACACGAATCTACGCAGCCTTCGGCGTGCTTCTGATCGGCGGGTATCTGGCGGCCACGCTGGCCGGCTGGGACGTCACCTCGCCGGAGCAAGAGCGGTTGCCGTCGAACGTCCGGCAATCGCCCGGCGGATATCGTTCGTTTCACTTCTGGCACTCCGGTTTTCATGGAGGCAAATGATGACGCTTAGTGAATTGGCCGCCAAGGTGTCGGGCGAGGTCGCCGCGGCCTTGGTCTTCAGCCTGATCGGCTTGGCCCTGTTTGGCATTGCGTTCGTCGTGGTGATCAAGATCATCAAGCATGTTCCGTCGAGCGTCCGCAAGGAGATCGAGGAAGACCAGAACATTGCCCTGGCGATCATCATCGCCTCGATGATCCTGGGCATCTCGGTCATCGTCGCGGCAGCGATCCACTAGCGGCCGGAGGCTTGGGTCCAGGCAAAGGGGAGAGGGCCTCGGCATTCGCGAAGTATTTGACATATGAATGAGATCGAACCACGCGAACGACCACCGCTTGCGCGTCCACTTGCCTCTGGCCGCTGGCCTCCGGCACCTGTACTGCTCCGCACCCCCATTCTCTTCCTGAACGTGCTCGTCGTCGCCACTTGCGGGCTGGTGTATGAGCTACTCGCCGGGACGCTGGCCAGCTACGTGCTTGGGGATTCGATCACACAGTTCTCCGTCATTATCGGCGTCTATCTGAGCGCGCTGGGTGCGGGGGCATGGTTGTCGCGATTCGTTGAGCACGGATTGGCCCGCTGCTTTGTCGAGGTCGAGATCAGCGTAGCGCTCGTCGGCGGCCTGTCCGCGCCGCTGTTATTCCTGAGCTTCGCACGGTTGGGGTGGTTTCACGTTGTACTCTACGGTGTGGTATTCGCCATCGGCGTGTTAGTCGGACTGGAGTTGCCGTTGCTGATGCGGATACTGCGCGACCATCTCGATTTTAAGGACCTGGTGTCGCGCGTGCTGACGTTCGACTATATCGGCGCGCTCGTCGGCTCGTTGTTGTTTCCGCTGTTCTTCGTGCCGCGGTTGGGTCTAGTACGGACTTCGCTTGCCTTCGGAATCCTGAACGCCGTTGTGGGCCTGTGGGGCACCTGGCTCTTGCGGCCGCTGATCCCCGGCGCCGTCGTTTGGCTCCGGGGTCGAGCGATTCTCGTGATCGTGCTGCTCGCGGCCGGCATCGCCAAGGCAGAACTTTTAACGTCGTTGGCCGAGGAGGATCTGTTTTCCGATCCGATCGTCTATGCCCAATCGACGAGATACCAGCGGATCGTCATGACCCATGGCCGGGCCGGCTTCCAGCTCTTTCTGAACGGAAATCTGCAATTCAGTTCTGCCGACGAATACCGCTATCACGAAGCGCTCGTGCATCCGGCGCTCGCCTCCTGTGGCACGCCGCGCCGCGTACTCGTACTGGGAGGCGGCGACGGTCTGGCGGTGCGCGAAATCCTCAAGCACGATTCGGTCGAACATGTGACGCTCGTCGATCTCGATCCCGACATGACGCGGCTCTCCAACCGCTTCCCGCCGCTGGGCGACCTGAACGGCCATGCGCTCGACGATCCGCGCGTCGAGGTGGTGAATGAGGATGCGATGATCTGGCTCGAACGGCCGACCGAGCCTTACGACGCCGTCATTGTCGATTTTCCCGATCCGAGCAATTTCGCCCTGGGCAAGCTCTATACCACGCGGTTTTATCGGCTCGCGCGGTCGCACCTGGCCCACAGCGGCGCGATGGCGGTGCAATGCACCTCGCCACTTTTCGCGCGACAGTCGTATTGGTGCATCGTGAGGACGATTGAGGTGGCCGGGTTCAATGTGCAGCCGTACCACGTGGCCGTGCCGTCGTTTGGCGTCTGGGGGTTCGCGCTGGCAAGGCTCGAACCGTTCGATCGGCCGACGCACGTGGCCGGCCCGTTCCGATTCCTAAACGACGAAACGCTGCCAGCTATGTTCCGCCTCTCGGCCGACATGACGCCCGTGGTCGTCGAGGTGAATCGCCTCGACAACCAGGTGCTCGTTCGCTACCACGAGTCGGAATGGAGGAAGTGGGAGTAATCATGAAGTACGAAGTACAAATGACGAAGGATTAGGCAGAAGTTGACGGATTAAGAGATGCCGCGCGACTGGAATCGCCGTGATGCGCTGATTGGGTTGCTCGGCTTGCCGGCCGTGCTTGCCGGCTGCCGGGGGCGCGACAGCACCGAGGCGGAGTTCGATGGTCGGATTGTCGGTCCGTCGCTTGAGCTTGGCCATCGCATCCGCGACGGATTGCGGATCACCCCTGCCAATGACGCATGGGAGAAGACTGGCATCGTGATCGTCGGCGGTGGAGTAGCCGGGCTGTCCGCGGCGTGGCGATTGCTCAAGGCCGACTGCGAAGACTTTGTGTTGTTGGAACTGGAACGCGCGGCCGGCGGGACTGCTCAGAGTGGAACCTCGCCCGCCGGCGTCTCCGTATCGACCCCGTTTCCCTGGGGCGCACACTACATTCCCGCCCCGACGCGCGAAAATGCGGCGCTCATCAAGTTGCTCTCCGAGATGAGCATCCTCGAAGGGAGCGATGCCGACAGAGAACCGATTGTCGCCGAGCAGTTTCTCTGTCGCGATCCGCAAGAGCGCATTTTTTATCGCGGCCATTGGCACGAGGGGCTTTATCTCCACGCTGGGGCAAGCGCCGACGATCTGGCACAATACGGGCGATTTCAGGACGAGATCAATCGCTGGGTCGCGTGGCGCGACGGCCGCGGACGTCGGGCATTCGGCATCCCGATCGTCTCGGCATCCGACGATCCGGAGGTCAGGGCACTCGACAAGCTCTCGATGGCCGATTGGCTCGCCGAGCACAGCTTCATTTCGCCGCGACTTTGCTGGCTCGTGGATTACGCCTGCCGAGACGATTACGGTCTCACAGTCGGGCAGACGAGCGCTTGGGCGGGTCTATTCTATTTCGCCTCGCGCATCGTCCGGTCGGGGGCTGAACCAAGGCCGCTCATCACTTGGCCAGAGGGAAACGGCCGATTGGTCGCACATCTTTCCGCCGGCCTCGCGCGGCAAGCACGGCTCGGAATGGCAGCAATCGAGGTCATTCCTGTCGAACGGGACGGGCGATCGAGCGTCGATATCGTCGCTCTCTCGCAAGACGGCCGGACCGCGCGCGGTTTCCGTGCCGAGCGTGTGATTTTCGCCGCGCCACAGTTTATCGCCCGCCACGTCGTGCGGCCCTATCGCGACGATCCGCCGCGGCATTTGAGTGAATTCCAATACGGCACATGGTTGGTCGCGAATGTGTTCCTCCGAAATCGCCCCGCCGAGCGCGGCTTTCCGCTGGCCTGGGACAACGTAGTCTACGAAAGTCCGTCCCTCGGTTACGTCACGGCGACGCACCAGCGCGGGCCGGAATCGGGCCCGACGGCGCTCACCTATTACTACCCTTTCTGCGACGACAATCCGCGCCGCGCCCGTGAGCGGCTGCTTGATCTCGACTGGCGAACATGCGCGGAATTGGCTCTGGCCGACCTCGCGATTCCACATCCCGACGTCCGACCGCTCGTCGAGCGAATCGACGTAATGCGCTGGGGCCATGCCATGATCCGTCCCGTGCCGGGCTTCATTTGGGGCCTGCATCGCCCCACCGCCGCCCAGCCCTACAGGAAGATCCACTTTGCCAACACTGACCTGAGCGGTGTTGCGCTCTTCGAAGAAGCCTTCTACCACGGCATTAGGGCGGCAGAGGAAGCGTTGCTCGCTCGCGGGCGACGGATTGCATCGTATGTCTAGCGGCGAGCTGGACGGGTAAAAGACATGAGCGAACAGCCTCACCGCCGAACGATTGTCAATCGTCACGACGTTCATTGGAAACGACGGGCTGCACGTTGGATTGCAACCGATTCCAACAACTGGTGCAGTTTGATGATGCTCACTGGCTTGGTGAAATAGTGCTCGAAACCGGCATCTCTGGCTTGGAGCCGATACGCTTCATCCACATGGCCTGTCGTCGCAATGAGCACGGCGTCAGAGAACTCTTTGCGCAATTGCCCCGCCAATTCGTATCCGCTCATCCTCGGCAGACCGAGATCGAGCAAGAAAACTTCTGGGCGGAATCCTTCGGCGATTTCGAGGGCGGCGTTCGCCGAATAGGCGCGCTGAACTTCATGGCCTCGAAACGCCAAGAGCGTGGCCAGCGAGTCGGCTTCATCCGCGTTGTCGTCCACGATCAAGACGCGCAATGGTTCAGTCTCAGCAAGCGCCCTGCCGACATCATCATGCGTGGGTGTTGTCATCGGTCACCAGATGAAAGTGCAACCCCTGTCCTACCATAGATTATACGAGCAAAGATCCGTCGCGTCTCCACCCGAGCGCGATCCGGGAGGCTTTGCGCCGGCTGAGCGCTCTCGCTGAAACCAGACAAGCCGGCGGCGTTTCTTTTGGCCGATCGGGGACCGTTACGCTGCGAACAGTCGCAGCATCGGCATTATTATATGCCTTTGGCGGTTAATCCGGTTTGTATCCAAGTTTCTTGACCTGTTGAAAGTCCGATTCCGCTTTGTCTTTCTCGCCCGTCCCTTTGTAGGAAACACCCCGAATGCATAACGCCGCCTTCCCAACACTCCATTATCAGCTCCACCCAGCCGCGACGCGCGATGGATCGAATCGCGCTGGCAGGAGATTTGCCGCGCTCTCGGCGGCAGCCGCCATGCCGAAGCGAACGGCGTCGCACGGGTCATTCCCTCGAAGCAGCGCCGTGGCGATCCCGGCGGCCAACACATCGCCGCAGCCAATTGGATTAACGACGCGCGCCAGTTGCGGCGGATCGAGGCGATAAAGCTGCGCACGGCCGCGAACCCACACGGCCTGTCGTCCTGCGCTGACAACGACCCATTGCGCGCCGCGGTGATTCAATTCAGCCATCGCGCGGTGTAAATCCTCCTCGTTCGCCAGCGCTCGCCCGACCGTCGCGGCCAATTCTTCTCGATTCGGTTTCACGATCAATGGCTGTTGTTCTAGCGCCAAGAGCAGTTCCTCTCCACGAATGTCCAACAGGACCGGACAACGAACGTTTGCAAGCAAGTCTCGAAAAAAGCTCGCCGGTGTTCCGGCGGGGAGCGAGCCGGTGACCACAATGAAGTCGGCGGCGCCTGCTTCTTGCACGAAGGCCGCGCGAAACTGCGCCAACTCCTCTGCTGAAACCACCTTGGCGTTCTCGACCAGCTCGGTCGTCGTGCCAGATTGGTAGTCGAGAATCGAAATGCAAGTCCGCGTCGGCGCGGCGGTCTCGATCCATCGGACAGACATCATCATTGCAACGAATTCGCGATCCATATCGGCGCGATCCGATCCACCGACGAACGACAGAACGCGACTCTCGGCCCTCAGCAGATGCAACGCGATTCCGACGTTAAGCACCTTTCCCGATCCGCAGCGAACCACTTGGGAGGCCCGATTCACTTCTCCGGGACGGAAGTGATCGCACGCATAGATCTGTTGCCAGGCCGGCGTAAGTCCCGCGGCGAGAATCATGGTCTAGCCCGCATTTCTAATTGCACGACGGAACCTGATTCCTAGCTGGTCGAACAAGAATGCGAGGATGTTTACCTGCTCGTCGATCTGCTCCGTTAACGGCGTGCCCATTCCATGGCCAGTGTTGGCGCTGGTGCGCAGCAAGATCGGCGCCGTCGACGTGTTCGCCCCTTGCAGCCGGGCGATCATCTTCCGCGATTGCATCGGATCGACGCGCGGGTCGTTGGCGCCCGTGAGCATGAGAGTGGCCGGGTACTTTGCGCCTTGGATCACGTGGTTGTAGGGCGAATAGGCGACCAACGACCGAAACTGGTCGGCGTCCGTGACCGTGCCGAACTCCGGAACGTTGAACTTTCCGTTGGGCGACAGCTCGAAGCGCAGCATATCGTAGATCCCGACCGTGGAGACCACGGCCTTGACCAATTCCGGATGCTGCGTGAGTGTGGCCCCCATCAACAGATCGCCGATGATCGCCAGATGAATTCGGCGAAACTTACAACAAGTGGAGACGAGCGGGATCGAACCGCCAACCCCTAGCTTGCAAAGCTAGTGCTCTCCCAATTGAGCTACGTCCCCGTGGAATTGGTCCGCTGCCGCTGCGCCGACTTGAAATGCGCGCGCCAAGAGTCGAACTTGGGACCTCGTCCTTATCAGGGACGCGCTCTAACCAACTGAGCTACGCGCGCAACCACGATTTAGCCGACGCTTTCCGCAACCGCGCGGCGCCAAATGGCCGCCACGCAACCGGTAAAGAATAGCGTATTTTAGGGCCGACAGCCGGGCTGTCAAAGGGGTTCGCGCGCCTTGACGGGCCTGTAATCGGCTCCTTACGATGAACGATTAAACTTTGCGAAGCTATCTTTGTCGTGTGCCGGGCGATCTGTTCGGGGCCCGAACGTCCCAATCTGGTTGTTGGCGGAATTCCAATGGATCGAACGAAGGTCGGCATTGTCGGGCTAGGGACGGTCGGCTCGGGCGTCGCCCGGCTGCTGTTGGACCATGCCGATCGGACGACGCGGCACGCTGGCCGACGGTTGTGGCTCGAGCAAGTCGTGATTCAGGATTTGGAAAAGCCTCGCGACGTCACGCTGCCCGAAGGAATCCTATCGACCGATCTCAAGCGGATCACCGACAACAAGGAGATCGCCGCCGTCGCCCATTTGGTGGGCGGATTGGAGCCGGCCCGCACGATCATGCTCGAAGTGCTCAAGAGCGGCAAGGACGTGGTCACGGCCAACAAGGCGCTGCTGGCGGAGCACGGACAAGAACTGTTCGACTGCGCCCGCACGATGGGGCGCTCGATCGCCTTCGAGGCGGCGGTGGCCGGCGGCATTCCGATCATCGCCAATATCAGCCAATGCCTTTCGGCCAATCAGATTCTCTCGATTCGTGGCATCCTCAACGGCACCTGCAATTTCATCCTGACGCAAATGGAGGAGACAGGGGCCGACTATGATTCCGTACTCGCGGAGGCCCAGCGCCGCGGTTACGCGGAGGCCGATCCGACGATGGACGTGGATGGCACCGACACGGTTCAAAAGCTGGCCATTCTGGCCCACCTGGCGTTTGGATCCGCGGTCCAGTGGGGAAACATCCCGCGGCGCGGAATCGACCAACTCAACATTGCCGATCTGAGATTTGCCAAGGAGCTGGGTTATCGGGTCAAGCTGCTAGCCGTCGCCGAACTTGCAAAAAAGGGGTCGGGAGTCATTTTCGGCGACCGCGGTGGAAAGTTGGAACCGGCTAGGAGAATGAGTCCCGACTCCTTTTTTGGCGGATTGGAATTGCACGCTTCGCCGGCGCTGGTGAAAATCGGCACACCGTTGGCGGAAGTTCGTGGGGCGTTTAACGCCGTAAGCCTCGTCGGAGACGCGGTCGGCCCGCTGTTTTTTCACGGCCTCGGCGCCGGCCAGATGCCAACGGCCTCCGCGGTGATGGCCGATCTGATCGACACCGTGGTTGGCCGGGCGGCGATCACATTCCGCTCTCTGAAACTCTGGTCCGATCAGCGCGTGCAAGTGGAGTTGGCGGATCACGCCTGCTCGACCGGGAGGTATTACTTGCGATTCAATGTGGCGGACCGGCCCGGTGTTTTGGCCGACATTGCCGGCATATTGGGGCGCAACGGCATTTCGATCGCCTCGGTGATTCAACATAATCAAGACGGCGACGATGGCACGGTGCCACTAGTGATTATGACTCACGCGGCCGCCGAGGGGGCGATGCGCGAGGCGTTCGACGTCATCGGCCGCCTGCCGCACGTGCGCGCTCCCAGTTCGCGGTTTCGGGTTTACGATTCGTGAGCGATTAGCTTGCGGCCGGCAATGGCCGGGCCCAGAGGGCAGCCCGCTGGCCAGGTGCCACACGATTAGACAGAGTCAGACCCGGTTTTTGCACTTTGATATGTAGCACGACGCGCACGAAATGAAATACGCACTGATTATTCCCGATGGATCGGCCGATGAGCCGCAGGAATCGCTCGGCGGCAAGACGCCACTCCAGGCCGCAGACACTCCCGCGATGGACGACGTGGCGCGGCTGGGAGTCGTGGGGCGGGCCAATCATGTGCCGCGGTCGCTGCCGGCCGGCTCGGACGTGGCTTGCCTGAGCCTATTGGGCTATGATCCGCTCGCACACTTCACAGGCCGCGCGCCGCTCGAGGCGGCCGCTCAAGGGATCGATCTCGGCCCGACCGATTGGGCCGTCCGTTGCAATTTGGTGACGGTACACGACCAGGTGATGCGCGATTTCACCGCGGGACATATCTCGAGCGAGGAGGCTCGCGAGTTGCTCGCGGCCGCTCAAGAGCAATTGGGAAATAACGATCTGCAATACTTTCCCGGAGTCAGTTATCGCAATCTTCTCGTCTATCGCGGGACGAAACATGCGCCGCCATTTTCGGCCGATACCCGCACCACGCCGCCGCACGATCTCACCGACAAATCGGTGCTCGACGACTATCCGCGCGGGCCGGGAAGCGCGCTCTTGAACCAATTGATGAGCGACAGCGTGGCTCTGTTTGACGACCATCCAGTGAACGCCAAGCGCCGTCAACAAGGAAAGCCTCCGGCGACAAACGTCTGGCTCTGGGGGCA
The DNA here is from genome assembly GCA_035939775.1 of Pirellulales bacterium. Lineage (NCBI taxonomy): Bacteria > Pseudomonadati > Planctomycetota > Planctomycetia > Pirellulales > Pirellulales bacterium. Next base: position 10,874 of record DASZFO010000159.1, read on the forward strand.
GGGGCGGGCACCCGATTTGAAGCCGTTCGCCGAGACCTACGGTCGCCGTGGGGCAATGATTACGGCCGTCGATCTGCTCCGCGGGCTAGCCGCGCTGCTCGGCTGGCAGCGGATTGAGGTCCCTGGCGCGACAGGATACACCGACACCGATTATTCGGCCAAGGGGCGCTATGCAATTGCGGCGATCCCGGATACCGATCTGATCTGCGTCCACATTGAAGCAACCGATGAAGCGTCGCACGAAGGGGACGCTGCCGCGAAAGTCAAGGCCTTGGAAGAAATCGATCGGCACATCGTCGGGCCGCTCCATGCGGCGCTCAAGCAACAAGGAGATTACCGCATCCTGATTTCCCCTGATCATCCGACGCCGCTACGAATCAAGACACATAGCCATGGCCCCATCCCGTTTGCGCTGGCCGGCGCCGGGATCGCTCCAGATGGGAGCATGGCTTACGATGAACTCGCGGCAGGCAAGTCGCAGTTGGCTTTTGAGCAGGGGTGGCGGCTGATGGGGTACTTTCTAGGAACGACATAGACTTCGCACCTCGCACTTGTTGCAATGTCTCTCATTGTTCAAAAATTCGGCGGCACGAGCGTGGCCGATAGCCAGAAGATTCTCGCGGCGGCTCGCAAGGCGATCCGCGCCCAGCAGCAGGGCCACCAGGTCGTGATGGTGGTCAGCGCGATGGGCAAGAACACCGACGTGCTGGTGGACCTGGCCCACGAGATCAGCGACCGTCCCTCCGCGCGCGAGATGGACATGCTTCTCTCCACCGGCGAGCAAGTGAGCGTGGCGGTGATGGCGATGGCCATCCACTCGCTCGGATACAAGGCAATCAGCCTCACGGGCGCTCAAATCGGCATCCGAACCGACAGCTCGCACACGAAAGCCCGCATCCATTCGATTTCGACCGATCGAATGCGTCGGGCGGTGGACGAAGGGAACATCGTCATTGCCGCCGGCTTTCAAGGGATCGACGAAGACTACAACATCACGACGCTCGGCCGCGGCGGCAGCGATACGACGGCCGTGGCGCTAGCCGCGGTGCTGCGGGCCGATGCCTGCGAGATTTATACCGATGTCGACGGCGTCTACACGACCGATCCGCGACAGCTTCCCGAAGCCCGGCGCGTCAAGCGAATCAGCTACGACGAGATGCTCGAGCTGGCGAGCCTCGGGGCCGCCGTGATGCATAGCCGTTCGATCGAGTTTGCCAAGAAGTTCTCCGTGCCGATCCACGTGCGGAGCAGCTTTTCCGACGTGCCGGGGACGATGATCGTCGCCGAGCCGGAAGCGCCGGACCAGGCCGTCTGCGGCGTGGCGCTCGTGAAAGACGAAGCCCGGGTGACGATCGAAGGCGTCCCCGATCGCCCGGGAGCGAGCCTGGCGATCTTTTCCAAAATCGCCGCCCGCAAGATCGCGGTCGACATGATCGTGCAAAACGTCGGCGCGGAAGGAAAGGCCGACATCTCGTTTTCCGTCGATCGCGAGGAGTTGCCGGCTACGCTGGAGGCAGTCCAGGAAGCGGCCGAAGAACTCGGCGCTTCCGGTTATAGCCACGATGATCGCGTCTCGAAGGTCTCGGCAGTCGGGCTGGGGATGGCCCGGCAGACGGGAGTGGCGCAGAAGATGTTCCGCGCTTTGGCCGACGCCGGCGTGAACATCCTCGTCATCACCACGAGCGAGATCAAAATCTCCGTGCTGGTGGCCCGCGATCAGGCCCAGACGGCGCTGCGGATCGTCCATGCGGCCTTCGACCTGGCGAAAGAGCCGGCGGGCATCAACGGCCCACGTGCCGCGGGAAAAACGGCGCCGGCCTCGAGCGAAATCGAAATCGTGCGCCGGCTGCAAGGGATGGAGAATCTGACGATCGATGAGGTGTCGCTCGACGAATCGCAGGGCCTGGTGACGATCCTCGACCTGCCCGACCGCCCTGGTATCGCAGCCCAAACGTTCGACGAGATTGCCAAGGCCGGCGTGTTCGTCGATATGATCGTGCAGAGCTTCGGCCGAGATGGCCAGGCGAATATCAGCCTCACGGTGGCGCAGGCCGATTTTGAACGCTCGGTCGAGCACGCCCAGCAACTCGCTCGGCGGATCGGCTGCGGCGGCGTCAATAGTTGTCCAAGGGTGGCCAAGCTGTCGGTCTCGGGGATTGGAATGCGGAGCAACACCAGCGTGGCCGTCCGCATGTTCCAATCGCTGGCCGAGGCGGGGATCAATGTCGATATGATGAGCACCAGCGAGGTCCGCGTGAACGTTGTGGTCGACGGCCGGCAGGGTAAAGCGGCGCTGGCGGCATTGCAACGCGCATTTGCCGACGCGCAGAAATAGGAATCCCACGTGTATTGTCAGAACTGCGGCCAATTCCTGGGTGAGGCGACGAGTTGCGGGCGCTGCGGGTGGTCGTTCGGTGCGCCGCCACCCATGGGCGCTCCCGTACCTCCGCGGCATGACATCGGCCAGGATGCGGGAATGCGGTTTTTGCTGCCGGTGGGCCGGTCGGGGTGGGCGATCGCGGCGGGCTATGCAGGATTGTTCGCCGTGCTATTTTTCCCCGCGCCGATCGCGCTGGTGTTGGGCATCGTGGCGATCCGCGACATTCAAAAGCACCCCGAAAAGCACGGCATGGGGCGAGCGATTTTCGCCGTGATCACGGGATCGATCTTCACCTTGTTCTTGCTCTTGGCACTTCCGGCCGTGCTTGGCCATCGCTTGTGACGTGTTCGCCGTTTCCGCGATTGCTCCAATTTCGCATATCTGCTTGCAGTTTTCCCGGCCTGCGATTAGATTCTCCGCTGGCTGAGGAATGAATCGTCGGTAAGAAGGCCTGGTTCTGGCGGTCGCTAACCACGGGCGACGATCGTGATCGGTGTATCGTGACGCGCGTTGAGGAGTCCTCATGTTTTGCACGAACTGCGGCTCGAAGAATCCGGACGGAGCGACGGTCTGCTCCGCCTGCGGCATGGCGTTTGTAAATCCGTATCAGGCGAGCCAAGCCGCCGGCGGTTACGGCTCGCCCGGGATGCGACCCAACATTCCGACTTATTTAGTGCAAGCAATTCTCATCACGTTGTTCTGTTGCTTGCCGTTCGGGATCGTGGCCATCGTCTACGCAGCCCAAGTCGGCAGCAAACTGGCGGCGGGCGACTACGCCGGAGCGCAGGCCGCCTCTGGCTCGGCGAAAATGTGGTGCTGGATTGGATTCGGGCTCGGATTGATTGTCGCCGTTGTTTATGCCGTTTGCAGCATGGCCTTTGTGGGGATGAACCAGGGTGGCCGCGGATGGCATTAGTCGGCTCTCGCCATGTCTGAAGACCACCCAGCGAACTGTCCGCCGCGCCGGCTTCGATCGCCGTTGGTCATCGCGGTCGGGTGTCTGGCGGCTGTCGCGGCGAGCGTTTTGCTTTATCGCATCGACCCGGCGGACGGGGGCATCTATCCAGCCTGCCTGTTCCATCAGCTCACGGGCTTGCATTGCCCAGGTTGCGGAACGCTCCGGGCCATGCACCAACTATTGCACGGCCAATTGGCGGCGGCGCTCGCCATGAATCCGTTGGCGGTCTGCACGCTGCCGCTGTTGATTGCGGCAGGGCTTTGGAACCTGCTGCCGATGCGATTCCAGCTCGCTCCGCCGCTGTCGCATCGCCGGCTGCTGCCGTTCCATTGGATGTGGCTAGTGGTGTTCGTCGTGATCGCATTCGGCATACTGCGAAACGTGCCGGCCTATCCGTTCACGCTGCTGGCGCCACACTGAGACAGAGGTCGGAGGTCAGAGGTCGGGATTTCGCCCCGTCGCTTGCGACGGGATCGCCTAGAAGCTCGACTTCGGACGACTTCTTAAGCCTATCTCGCTATTTTGAGCGAATTCAAAAAGACTTCGGCGTCCGGAGAGTTGACCGCTTCGACTGCACCGGTCACTTCGGCACGGTAGAATCGCCCGCCGACAACGCCAATCCGCACCCGAATCGATTTCTTGTCCGCGATCGTGCCGTCGATCTCGCGGCCCGAGACACCACCGAAGTTGATCTGCTTTTTCACTTCTTCAATATCGATTCCGTCCGTAATTGGCAGGGTGTTCGCGAAGTCGTCGTACAGGGCATCGATTTTGTCTTGATCACTAACGGCACCCGGATCGGGCAGCTCAGTATATCGAATCGTGTAGCTGAGGTTTCCAGCACTCACGCTCCAGGCCTTCGTGGCGGACGCATCCCGACTGGGCATCGCGATCGGGTCTCCCGGCATCTTGACGGCAAACTTCCCGTCGTCCAGTTCGTACTCTTTCCATCCCGTGGGCGCGGCGCCGCCAGAGCCGGGCGGTCCGGAGCCCGCCGTACCGCAACCGCACAACGTCACGGCAACAACGATCCCGCAATACCCGAGCGCAATCCGCATAAACAACGACTCCAACATGCCTGCCACATCTGCGACTGGACGCGAAATTGTGAATGACGAAATGCCCGAGAACCCGACATTCGTCGATCCGTGCCGGGCCGAACGGCCCTCTCTTTGACTATGATCTATTCCAGCTCTTCAAGCCAGAGGCGGATTTCATTTTCATATTCGCTGGCCAGGCCGCCCACGATCAACTGCCGGTGGAAGCTGGCCGCACCCTCTTTCAGCAGCTCGGCCGCTTCCGCGCTGGGGAACCGTCGCATCGGGTCGGGAGCGATCAGTCCGCGGCAGAAGTTCATCAGCAACTCGTTGCAAACCACCTCTTGCGGCAAGAGTTGCGGCAGCCGTTGGGCCAGCACTCGCTTGGCCTCGAGCAGGTCCCGATAAGTGTTAATGCCTGCAAACGTCGGCCGTCCGGCGAGCATCTCGACCAGCACGTAGCCCAGGCTCGCCAGATCGGAGCGCGGAGTGCATTCCCCGCCTTCGAGCACCTCGGGGGCCGTATAGGTCGGCGTGCAGGTCCGTTGTGCGGGAACCGCGTCCAGCGGGAACGCCGAGCCAATGTCGACGATCTTGGCATTCCCGGTTCGCTTCACCATGATGTTCGACGGCTTGATGTCGCCGTGGACGATCTCCTCGCGATGCAAAGCGGCCAGCGCCGCCAGACATTCGCGAACGATCGCGACCGCGATCCCGGGCTTGAGCCGGGGCTGCATCGGACCGGCCGTCACGATCACGTTGTTCAAGTATTCCCAGCGACGTTGATCGACTCGCTCGCGCGTCCGGTCGAGCATCCCGGGCGTCAGCAGCCGGCCGAGATCATAGCCGTCGATCCACTCCATCTCCATCAAACGGATCCGATTGCGATCGACGAAGTTATACACATCGAGCAGATTGTCCTGCTGGATTTGCGCGACCCGGGCTGCCACGTGGGCCATGCGGGCCATCGCGTCGTCGTAGCTGCGAGACGTTTCGTAGCGCTCGGGCGAGAAAATCTTCATCGCCACGGGGAGCGTGAATCCGTCCGTGCCGCGGCGCTGGGTGAGAAAGACCACTCCCTGGCCGCCGGAGCCGAGAAGCCGCAACAGGCGATGGTGCTCCGTCCAGCTCAGACGCTGATCCTCGATCAGCTTCTCATAGCGGGTGAGCAGCTCATCGGGGCAGCGCTTGGCAAGATGTCCGCCGAAAGTCAGCGTCGCTTTGCCGTCGAGAAACGTCGTGGTGTTGTCCATATCTTGGGTGATTTACCTCCTTGCAAATCCGTGGTGTGTGACGGCGTCCAAACGATTCTCCATCAAAACTATCATAGTTTGCCGGGGGCACGCTAGTAAAGGCGAGACCGAATGGCGAATGCTTCGACCGCGCTTCGTTTAACCTGGAGCCAACGGCGACGAAACGCGCGTCGCCCGCCATCGCCGTTGGCTCCGGGTTAAACGATGGTGGGTATGCGAGATCATTTGGCATTCGCCGCTTTGCGAATTGGGAATCCGAGCCGCTTATCGATCAAGTTCAAAAGCGGCTTGCCTGCCAGATAGCGGCGGAGATTCTCGCAAAAAAAGTCGGTGATTTGGTCCGCGCGGAGTGCGCTCTCGCCGCCGACGTGCGGGGTGATGATCACGTTAGGCATCTCCCACAATCGGCTTTCGACAGGCAACGGTTCCATAGCCGCCACGTCGACGCCGGCCCCCCACAGGCGCCCCGATTCCAGCGCAGCCACTAAATCCGGCTCCACGACGACGGGTCCGCGGGCGACGTTGATGAGGATCGATCCGCGCCGCATGAGCGCGAGCCGCCGGGCATCGATCATTCCGCGCGTCACTTGCGTTAGTGGGACGCAGAGCACTAGGATATCGACCAGCGGCAGCATCTCGTCGAGCCGATCGGCGGCCCACAATTCCTCGACGTGTGACGGCTTATCGATCGGATAAAGGTCGGTCGCTAGAATCCGCGTCTTGAATGCGGCCAACAACTCTGCCACGCGCCGCCCCACGCCGCCTAGTCCCGCGATGCCGATCGTGGCGCCGTGCAAATCGCGGACGGGCCGGCGGATGTACTCCTTCGCCTGTTGCGCTCGGAAAAACGTCGGCAGGCCGCGAATCAGTCCGAGCAACAGCGCGAGCGCTTGCTCGCTCACTTGATTGGCCAGCACGCCGGAGATGTTCGTAATGATGATCGGCGATTCGATCATCGACGGCATTTGCAGATGGTCCGTGCCGGCGGCCGAGGATTGAAGCCACTTCAGCCGGTTGAGCTGAACGACCTCGTCCCAGGGGGTCGGCACCTTGGGATGCCCGCAGAATATGTCCGCCGTCAGGATTTCCTCGGCGATGCGCTCTTGGCCGGCGTTGACCAACTCGGCATTCGGCGCGGCGGATTGAATCTTGTCTAAATGGCGCTGTTGCAGCGGATAGCAGAGCACGATTCGCATGGAGTGATCGCAGGTGGGCGGGGGGAAATGAATTCAGGCAGGAGTCGCGATTCCAATTGTGGCCTTTTCTCCAACCCTGGCAAGAGCATCGAGCGGCAAATCTTCAGTTCTGGAAGTTGTGCGGCGACGTCAATTATAATGCGAATTAGACAGTAGGGTGACTGCATGGGTTCGCGGCTCAGTGAAACTGCGGAACTCCGAAAGAAATCCTGATTCTGCAATTCAATCCGGAATACTTGAGGGGCCATGCCGTGACGGAAACCGCGACGGCTGATCCCCGGAAATCGAAGCTGCTGGCCTACGTGCAGCTCCTGCGTCTGCCGAATGTTTTCACGGCAGTGGCTGACGTGTCGATGGGCTATTTGTTCACCCACGACGCGAGCGACTGGCGGCCGGCGCTCGCCGGGGCACTGCCGCTGCTCTTGGCATCGGCGCTGTTGTACATGGCTGGGATGGTGCTCAACGACGTGTTCGACGTCGAGCTGGATCGGGCCGAGCGCCCGGAGCGGCCGTTGCCTTCCGGACGAATCTTGATATCGCAAGCACGTTGGATCGGCTTCGAGCTGCTGTTGTTTGGCGGAATCGCGGGAGCCGCGGTCAGTTTTTGGTCGCACGATCCGCGGCCGGCGGCAGTCGTGATCGGGCTGGCGGCGCTGATCCTCGTCTACGATGGCCTGCTTAAACAGACGCTGCTTGGTCCGCTAGCGATGGGAGGCTGCCGGTTTTTGAACGTGTTGCTCGGGATGAGTGCGGCGAGCCAGCCCTGGCAAACTGCGAACTACATCGTGGCGGTGGGGATCGGAGTGTACATCGTCGGCGTCACCTGGTTTGCCCGAAGTGAGGCCGAGCCGCAAAGCCGACGAGGGCAGCTCCTGTTGGCGATGTTGCCAATGTTTGCCGGGATGGGGCTTTTGGCGTATTTCCCAGAGGAGTTGCCTCAGACGGCTGATTTCGAGCCACATCAATTGCTGATCGATCCGCAAAAATGGCATTTATGTTGGGTGCTGCTGGCCTTGTTGACGGGTTGGCGCTGCTTGCGTTGCGTGGTCCAACCGTACGGTGAATTCGTGCGGGAGGCGATCCGACAGTGCCTCGTGTCGTTGATCATTTTCGACGCGGCCATCGTCGTCGCCGTTCGCGGAGTCCCCTGGGGAATCGCCGTGGTGTTGCTGATCGTCCCGATGACGATCCTCGGCCGATGGAGCTACTCGACGTAGATTGCCGTGCTTCTCGCCTATAACACCAACGGCCTCGCACTTCACGACCCAGCCGAAGCGATCAAGTTATTGGCCGAGATTGGGTATCGCGGCGTGGGGCTGACGATCGATCGGGATCTGCTCAATCCGTACGTCGACGGGTTTGAGAAATCGATCGCGCAGGTGCGCAAGCTGCTCGAGCAATATGAGATGCGGTCGGTTGTCGAAACCGGGGCGCGATTTCTCCTCGATCCGATGAATAAGCATGAGCCGACATTGATGACGGCCGAGCGAGCGGGCCGCGCGCGGCGGATCGAGTTCTACCGCCATGCCATCGACATCGCGCAGGCATTGGGGAGCGATTGCGTTTCGCTGTGGTCCGGCAAGCTGAATGCTTCCATGAACCGCCGGGGACTGTCCCCTTTTGTGGAGTCTTCGGAACAAAAGGGGACTGTCCCCCTTTCCGCAGGCGATTCTCAGATGGGCTCTAAGGCGGCGTTCTCCCGCTTGATCGAAGGTTTGCAGCAAGTCTGCGACTATGCGGACCTGAAGCAGGTGATCCTCGGCTTCGAGCCCGAGCCGGGGATGTTCATCGACCGCATGGACCGCTACGAGGAGCTGGCGGCGAAATTTGCCGGATCGCCGCTGCGGCTCACGCTCGACATCGGCCATTTGCATTGCCAGGGTGAAGTGCCGATCGCCGGCCAGATTCGCATTTGTGGTCGGCGGATCGTGAACGTGCATATCGAGGACATGCGAACCGGGATCCACGAGCACCTGATGTTCGGCGAGGGGGAGATCGACTTTCCACCGGTGATCGCCGCCCTGCGGGCAATCGATTACCGCGGACTGCTGCAAGTGGAATTGAGCCGGCATAGTCATGTGGGACCGGAGGCGGCCCGGCAGGCATATGATTATCTGCATCCGCTCGTGGCGGCCAAGCAGCCGCAACTGGCGAGGCCGGAGAAACGGTGAAAAGACGTGACTGGCCAACGGTCGCGTGCGGTGTTACGATTCTTGCTTGCCGCGAAGAGTAGCGGCCATTTGCACTCGAACCGCCATCGGAGCAACCATCATGGCCGACAAGCAGGCGTTGATCGACGGGCTGAATGAAGATTTGAATCTGGAACTCGAGGCCGTGCTGCGGATGATCTACCATTCGGCGACCGCCACGGGACTATTGGGGCACGAGCTGCGCGAATCGCTCAAAGAGGACATCACCGGCGAAATCGGGCATGCCACGTATCTAGCCGATAAAATCGTGGCCCTAGGCGGCGAGCCGCACATCCATCCGCAGATGCCCAAGAAGCACAAGTCGGCCAAGGAAATGCTCCAAGACGACGTGGCGGCCGAACGAACAATCATCGAGAACTACACTCGCCACATCGCGATGGCGGAGGAACTCGGCGAAAAAGGGCTCGTCATCCGCTTGGAAGATATCCTCGCCGAGGAAACGGACCACGCGGAAGAACTCGAGCGCCTCGCCCGCTAGAGCTAGGTGCGAATGTCCGATCATGTTGTCTTGCTGAGCGTTCCTGGGCTGCGAGACAAGGATCTCGCCCGGCTGCCGAATCTGCGCGGCTTGGTCGCGGCCGGCGATCGGGCGTCGCTCGTGCCGAGCTTTCCCTGCGTGACCTGTCCCGTGCAGGTCAACATGACCACTGGCAAGCCGCCGGCCCAGCATGGCGTCGTGGCCGATGGTTTCTATTGGCGGGATAAGCGGCAGGTCGAGATGTGGACCGCCTGGAACGATGTGATTCAAGGGCCGCAGATTTGGGACGTCCTGCGGCAGCACGATGCGGAGCTGCGCTGTGCCGTCTGGTTTCCGCTCTTGTCGAAGGGGGCGGGAGCGGATTGGATTTGCACGCCGGCCCCGATCCACAATCCCGACGGCTCGGAATCGCTGTGGTGCTACACGCGGCCAACGGAGTTGTATGGCGAGCTGCGCGACGCGCTGGGCCATTTTCCGCTCCAACATTTTTGGGGACCGTTGTCGAATATCAAATCGACCGCTTGGATCGTTGACTCAGCAGTTCACCTGGCCCGGCGCCAGCGGCCGAATTTTTTCTACATCTACTTGCCGCATTTGGACTACGCCGCCCAGAAGACCGGACCCGATAGCCCCGAGGCGCAGCAGGCCCTGATCGACCTCGACGACGTTCTCGGCCGGTTGTTTGCCGGCTTCGGCGAAGCATACGGCGGGCTGTCGACGCGGAAAGACGAACCACTGTGGCTGATCGCCAGCGAGTATGCGATCGGGTCCGTCGATCACGTTGTCTATCCGAATCGAGTGCTTCGCGAGGCGGGACTGCTCATGGTGCGCGAAGAAGATGGCTGCGAGCAGCTTGAACTCTCCAACAGCCTCGCCTGGGCCATGGTGGATCATCAGTTCTCGCACGTCTATGTGAACGGCGGAGCTGCGGAGATCGCTCACGTGAAGGAGTTGTTCACCGGCCGAGAGGGGATCGACGAAGCGCTTTCCGGCGACGATCTGGCCCGATATGAATTGAATCACGAGCGAGCCGGCGAGGTGGTGCTGGTGTCAACGCCCAATAGTTGGCAAGCCTATTATTGGTGGCTCGACAATGGCCGAGCGCCGCGGTTCGCACGATCGGTCGACATTCATCGCAAGCCGGGCTATGACCCAGTCGAACTTCATTTTGATTTCGCGACCAAGAGCATCCCGCTCGACGCGATGCGCATCAAAGGGTCGCACGGTGCGCCGGCCCGCGAGAAATGGCAGCACGGCATGATGCTCACCTCGCAGCCAGGAGTGCTGGAGGGGCCGCCGATGGCCGATACCGACGTCTTCGATCTGGTCTTGCGGCAGTTCGGGATTTGAGCTTGGCTTATCAGTTCGTAAGAGGTGCCTCACCTTCCGGCACGTGCGCCAAACCGTCCGCGCGCAAGCCACGCGGCGAGACCCCATGCCGCGCCGCCGATCAGCAGCGCGACGCTCGACGGTTCGGGGACCGAATTCAACTGGGCCACGAAGCCATGATTCACTAGCGACGAGTCAAGATACTCGCCGACGACCATATCGCCCGAAATGCCGTAGGCCTGCGTGGCGGCCGTTCCAGGAAACGGCACGTCGAGCGTGAACCAATTGGCGCCGTCATAGAGGAAACCATGATAGATGCCGGACGAATCTTGATAATCGCCGACGATGTTGTCGTCCGAGATGCCGTACGCGGCCGTCGAGATGCTGTCTGGGAAATCGAGCGTGCTGTACGACGAGCCGTCGTACGAGAATCCATGCACGTGGCTACCCTCCAGGAAATAGCCCACGATGTCGCTGCCGCTGATTCCGTAGGCGACCGTCAATTGCGTGCCCGGCGTCGGATCGTCGAGCGTCGTCCAACTCGCGCCGTCGTAGTGAAAGCCATGAATCGCCGAACCGCCGACGAAATAGCCGACGATATCGTTGCCGCTTATGCCGGTGGCGACCGTGTAGTTGCCGGACGGGTCGTCGAGCGAAGTCCAGCTCGAGCCGTTGTAGAGGAAACCGTGCGTTTGACTTGCCGAATCGGTATAGAGACCGACGATACTGTTGCCGGAGATGCCCGAGATCGTCGTCGTCGTGCTGCCGGGGAAATCCAACGGCGTGAACGACGAGCCATTGTAGAAGAAGCCGTGGTTGGCCGCCGTGGCACTATAGTAGCCGCCGACGACGTTCGATCCCGAAACGCCCACGGCAAAAGTACCCTTCACGGCCTGCGGGTCGTTCAACGCCTGTGGCGAATTCAGCGGAGCGATCGGCTCGGCCCGCGACGGTCTGGCGGCTGCCAAGACGAAGGCCATCGGCGCAAGCGATGCTGAAAGCAAAACGACGATGTGTTTGGCGGCGAGCGCCTGTTTGCAGTTCACTAGACGGTATCCTTTGCCCTACTGCTAGCATCAGATTAACCATCAGAGTCGGTGATTGCAAGCCTTTTGTGGGGACGGGGGGCAGAAACTTCAGTAGATACTTCCTCGTCGTCGCACTCATCCTCGACGGTGTCATAGGCTTCGGAATCGTCGCCGTCCATTTCCTCATCCGCATCGCCATCGGGCTCGGCTTCGTCCGATTCGTCGCCAATTTCATTCTCTTCATCGATGTCATCCTCGTCATCTTGGTGCGCGATCTGAATTGCGGCGCGGCGGCGCGGGGGTGGGAAATCTTCCAGGTCGGCTTCGGCGTCGGGCCCTTCGTCGTCAAACGGCGCGGCGGCGTGGTTCAGATCGGGCAAGATACGGTTTCGCTTGGGCGCTGCCGCGGTCGGCTCCGGCTCTTGGCCAAGCATCGCGGCCCATTGGTCGAGCGTGATCAACACCTCGCGGGCTTGCGAGCCGTTGTAGGCGCCGACGATCCCGTCCTCGGCCATATAGTCGATCAACCGGGCCGCTCGTCCGTAGCCGATCCCGAGCGCGCGCTGCAAGAGCGAGACGCTGCCGCGCCCTTCACGGATCACAATATCAACAGCCGCCTCGTAGAATTCATCTCGGCTCCGTAGGTCGGCGCCCTTGCCCACGGAGGGGTCCGTCGCCTTGAGCTGCACGAGTTCCTTGACGAACTGCGGCTCGCTCGTCCCCACGAAATCGACCACTTTGTTGATCTCATCGTCGCTCAAGTAGGTTCCCTGGCCGCGCAAGAGCGTGCTCGTGCCGGGCCAGAGGAAGAGCATGTCGCCATTGCCCAGCAGCTTGTCGGCCCCCATTTCGTCGAGCACCACGCGGCTGTCGGTGCGGCTGGCCACTTGAAACGCGATCCGCGCCGGCAGGTTCGACTTGATCAGGCCGGTGATCACGTCGACCGTAGGTTTCTGCGTCGCCAACACGAGATGGATGCCGACCGCCCGGCTCTTTTGGGCGAGCCGGATGATGTGCTGTTCGACTTCCTTCGCGGAGGTCATCATCAGGTCGGCCATTTCGTCGGCGACGATCACGATGTACGGCAGATGGAGCGGAATCTGCGACCGCTCTTCGTCGTTCTCCGGCTGAAGGCGATCCATCAACTCTTCTTCGCCGAGTTGGTTGTAAACACTGATATGCCGCACGCCTGCCCGCGCCAAGAGGGCATAGCGCTCCTCCATCTTCTCGACCGCCCAGGCCAGAATCGCCTCGGCCTTGCGCATGTCGGTGACGACCGGGTGCATCAAGTGCGGCAGACGCTTGTAGGGGCTCAGTTCGACCATTTTCGGGTCGATCATCAGCATCCGCACGTCGTCCGGCCCGCGCGACATCAGGATCGACACGATCATCGAATTCAGGCAGACACTCTTGCCGGTGCCGGTCCGCCCCGCGATCAAAAGGTGCGGCAGCGTCGTGAGATCAACCACGAGCGGATTGCCGGAGACATCTTTGCCAAGATAGATCGGGATTCGCATCTTCTTGGCCTTGCCCGATGCTTCCTCGATCACTTCGCGGAGCCGGACAAGCTGCCGCTCGTTGTTGGGCACCTCGATGCCGACCGTGTTCTTGCCTGGAATCGGAGCAACGATCCGCACGCTCGGCACGCGCAGCGCGATCGCCAGATCGTCAGCCAGCCCGGCGATCTTTGAGAGCCGCAGACCCGCTTCGAGTTCCACTTCGTATTGCGCGATGACCGGGCCGGTCTCGATCTCGACGACTTTCACTTTGAAGCCGAAGCTGGCGAACGACTTTTCGAGCATCTTGGCCTTCTGGCGGACCTCTTGCTCATGCGCTTCGAGCGACACCGTTTCGCTTTCCAAGAGCAAGTCGATCGGCGGCAACTCGTATTGGATTGGCTCGTCGGTGCGGCTGGCCGCCTCGAGTTCCTGCATCACCTCTTCCCGCTCGTGCTGGCCGGGGAGATTGCGAATTCGCAGCGCCGAAGCCACCCGCGCCGCGAATCCGGGACGGTTCGGCGTCGCCGCCGACTCGGCTTGCGATGAGTCCTCGCTCTTGTCGCCGGCTTGAACTTCGGGGGCATCTTCTTCCGCGGCGGATTCGTCAGATTCTTCCTCGTCTTCGCCGCCGGTCTGGGCTGCATCGTCGTCGGTCAACCGTTTGCCGCGGATTCGAACGGCTGGCTCCCCATCTTCACCGTCCGACTCTTCCAACTCGTCGATATCGTGGGCCCGCGCCTTGATCTTTGGTTTCGGCTTCTGGCCGCGAGGATCGATCCGGCGAACCTGGCGGCCGACGTGCAACACGCCAGCCAACGGCAGCCAGATCGACCAAAGACTCACCCGAATCAGTAAGTAGTCAGTCGAGAGCAACAGGCCGACCATGATCAGGCTGATCGTGAGGATCAGTGCGCCGGTGTGGGCGAAGTTCATTTCCAACACGGCCGAGCCGGCTGCCCCGAGGTAGCCTCCCGGCCCGATCACCGGTCCCGGCGACGCCCCGCCGAACGACATCGCCAAAAGCGTCGTTACACCCACGAGCGCCACTCCCCATCCGGCCAACCGCAGCATCGGCTCGGTGATCTTTCGCCGGGCCAGCAACACGGCATCGAGCACGGCCAGCGAAACGATGAGGAAATACGCCCCCAGGCCGATCGCTTGCAACAGGAACTCGGCAACGATCGCCCCCGAACGCCCGCAGGCGTTGGAAATCTTTGCATGCAGCGGATATACGAGCGTGCTGGGCGGATCGGCCGGGTTGTAGGTGAACAGCGCGAGCGTCAGAAAGACGCACAGCGCCAAGAGCGACAGCGCAACGACATCCAGCTTGTGACTGCGTTTTTCGAGCATGCGCGCGTTCGTGTGGCGATCGAAATCGCCGGCGCCTCCACGGATTCGGCCGAAAAACAACTTCGCTGCTTTGTCGCCCTCACCCGACCTCTCCCAAAGGGCGAGGGGTTTGAGGAGAAGTTGTTTTTCGACCGACCGTTGGTGGCCCGGTCAACTCTGGGCGCGTCCGTGCCCGAAATCGGTCCGTGTTGTCCAAAGTACAGGTCGGCCGACAAAACGCTCGGGGGTCAATTCCGCGGCGTTCAGCCTTGCTGTTTGCCTGAGAGACAGGACGCGGATGATTGCTCTATGGCACATAACCGGCAGGCCGGTTTCGACCGGCCGTGCAGCACCCGAACAATCCGGCGCGCAAGCGCACCTATCCTCGCTGGGAAGTCTAGCACGCCGGTGCGGCGCGAGAAGCGGCGGGCGCCCACCGGCGGCGGCAACGCCATAAATCGGGTTCCGGACTTGCCGGAATTGCGGATAATGAGGGCGAGAATTCCGATACCGGGTTTGCCCCATGATCCTGTTGAGCGTTGAATCCATCGTCAAGCATTTTGGCCCCGATCCGGTGCTCGACGGCGTGACGTTCGAGGTTCGGCCGCGCGAGCGGATCGGTCTGGTCGGGCCGAACGGGGCCGGGAAGACGACGTTGCTCAAGATTCTCGCCGCCGAGGAGCAAGCCGACTCGGGCGTCGCCGAGCTGCATCCCTCGGCGCGGCTCGCCTATCTCGAACAGCAGCCGCTCGTCACGCCGGGACGCACGCTTTGGGACGAAGCCCGCGGCGGGCTCGAGCACCTCGTCAACATGGGGCGCGACGCGGAGGAAACGGCTCGGGCCTTGAGCGAGGCGACCGAACCACGCGACCGCGACCGGCTCGGCAAGCAGTTCGATCGCTTGCAGCATCAATTGCACCTGCACGGGGCATATAACTTCGATCACAAAATCGAGCGGGTGCTGGGAGGTCTCGGATTCGGTCCGGACTGTTTTCAACAGTCGGTCGAGACCTTGAGCGGCGGACAGCAGAATCGGCTCATGCTGGCACGCATCCTGCTGGCCGAGCCGGACATCATGCTCTTGGACGAGCCGTCGAATCATCTTGACATCGAGGCGACCGAGTGGCTCGAAGCGTTTCTGAGCGAAAGCGAGCAGGCGATGATCATCGTCAGCCACGATCGCTATTTTCTTGATCGCGTGACCAATCGCACGCTCGAACTTTATCGCGGCGAGGTCCAGTCGTTCCCCGGCAATTTCTCGGCCTATTGGCGACAGAAGGCCGAGCGACGGGAGGTGCAGCGGCGGACCTACGACAAGCAACAGATTGAGATCGCCAAGACGGAGGATTTCATCCGGCGGAACTTCTACGGCCAGAAGAGTGCTCAGGCGAAGGACCGCGAAAAGAAGCTGGCCCGCATCGAGCGCATCGCCGAGCCGCGCGAGATTACCGCGCCCAGGATGGGATTTCCCGAGGTGAAGCCCAGCGGCGAGATCGTCTTGCGGGCCGAGCACTTGGCGAAGGCGTTTGACCGGCCGCTGTTTCGCGAGCTATCGTTTCAGATCGAGCGCGGCCAACGGTGGGGCATCCTGGGACCTAATGGCTCGGGCAAGACCACGCTGCTGCGTTGCCTGATCGCCAGCGAGCCGCTCGACGAAGGATCGGTCCATCTAGGGACGGGCGTGCGGATCGGCTATTTCGACCAATTGCTCGGCGAATTGGACGACGACGCGCAAGTGGTCGATGCGATCCGTCCGCCGCACAAACAGTTCACTGAGCCGCAGCGCCGCGAGCATCTCGCCCGCTTCGGCTTGACCGCCGACATGGTTTTTCAGCCGGTGAAGAGCCTCAGCGGCGGCGAGCGGAATCGGGCGGCGCTGGCGCGGCTGGCGACGCTCGATGCCAACTTTCTCGTGCTCGACGAGCCCACGAACCATCTCGATCTCTGGGCCCGCGATTCGCTCGAGCGCTCGCTCTCTGAATTCGACGGAACCGTGCTCCTGGTCAGCCACGATCGCTACTTTCTGAATCGCGTCGTCGATCACCTGCTGATCGTCGAGCCGGGCCGATTTCGGATCGTCAACGGGAACTACGATGCGTACCTGCACCTTGTCTCGCGTGGCTTGGCCGCCGGCGAGGCGACGGTGGAGGACCAGATGGAGAAAAATCCGGCGACTGTCGGAGCGGCTTCAGCGACCAAGGACTCGACCGATGTCAAACCCGCCAAACGGAAACGCAGATTTCCTTATCGAAAGGTGGCGGATTTGGAGCGCGAGATTCTCGATCAAGAAACTCGTTTGGATGAATTGAACGTCGCGCTGGCCGATCCGCAGACCCACCGCGACGGCGGCCGAGTGCGGGAGGTGAAGGCCGACATCCTGACGGCAAAGGAGACGCTGCGGACGCTTTACGAACATTGGGAAGAGGCCGTGGAGTTGAATTGAGCGCCTCTGCTTTTCGGCCGATCCGCAGTCTTGCCCGAATCTGGGCGGACTTTGCCGGCTTTATTGATAAGACCGTTCAGACCCGACTCTGAGTCTCGTTGTGCACCAACTTAGCGCGCGAGTTCGTCAAGACCTAACGGCCTGGGCAATCTGTGCAGCGACGACGAGTGCGCATGGATTCGGTTGTACGCGAAATGTCGATAGGTCTGGTAATCCCGCTCGTAATGGATTTGTGGCGGCGGGGCCGCGCGGCACGACGAATGGAATCGCACGATGCAGTTTTCGAATACAACCCAAATGCTGGCCAGGGCGCCACGGCGTTTAGAGCCTATCCGAGAACTGGCTGCGGAGAGGGGGACAGTCCCCTTTGGTTCCCGACCATCTGGCGATGGTGCCCGCTCCACAAAGGGGGACAGTCCCCGGCGGTTCTCGGATAGGCTGTTAGTCGGTGTCGCGATTGTTTTGATCGGCTTGATCTGCGGCTGCACGCCGTGGGGCGAGTACGTTCACAACGGATTCAAAGTCGGGCCAAACTATGGCCGGCCCGCGGCTCCGGTCGCCCGCGACTGGATCGACGCCAACGACGTGCACGTGCGGCACGATGAACAAGAGCAAACCCGTTGGTGGAGCGTGTTCCACGATCCGGCGCTCGACGCGCTGATCTGCACGGCCTACCGCCAGAACCTGACGTTGCGGGCCGCCGGATTCCGGATCCTCGAAGCCCGGGCGCAACTCGGTATCGATACGGGCAATCTCTTCCCTCAAACGCAAGACGCCGCTGGCGCTTATCGCCATAGCGAAGCCAGCCGGGAAAATGGCGGAGGAGGAGGCGGGGGTAGTCGATTCAGCAACAATGTCAACTTCGGCTTCAATATGGCCTGGGAACTCGATTTCTGGGGGCGCTTCCGGCGGGCCATCGAATCCGATTCGGCAAGTCTCGACGCCTCGGTCGAACTCTACGACGCAGCTTTGCTCACACTCCTGGGCGACATCGCCACCGATTACGTGCAGATGCGCACGACCGAGCAGCAGATCAAGTACGCGGAGGAAAATGTAAGGATTCAACGCGAGACATTGCGCATCGTCGAAGTCCAGGTCGTCGGGCCCGGTCATAGCGAATTGGATATCGACCAGGCTCGGAGCACGCTATTGGCCACCGAAGCCGCAATTCCTGAGCTAGAAATCAGCTTGCGTCAATCGATTACCCAACTCTGCATCCTGCTCGGAATTCCGCCGGAGGATTTGCGAGCCCGGCTCGGCCCCGGTCCGATTCCGACGGCGCCCGCGGAGGTAGTCGTCGGCATCCCGGCCGATCTGCTCCGCCGCCGGCCGGACGTGCGAGCCGCCGAGCGGCAACTGGCCGCCCAGTGTGCACTGATCGGCGTCGCCGAATCGGCCTTCTACCCCGCGATTTCGATCAATGGCAGCTATGGATGGTCCGCGTCGAATCTCAGCCATCTTTTTGAGCCCAACGCGATCACTGGCTCGGTCGGACCGTCGTTTCAATGGAATGTACTCAACTACGGCCGGATTCTGAACGGCGTTCGCTTCCAGGACGCCAAGTTCCAGGAACTCCTGGCAACCTATCAAAACACCGTGCTTGCCGCTAATCAGGACGTGGAAAACGGATTGGTGACCTTCTTGCGCGGTCAAGTGCGCACTCAGCTTCAGCAGGAGGCAGTGGATGCCGCCAGAAAAGCCGTCGATATCGCGACGTTTAAGTATAAGTCCGGAAGCGCGAATTTCACTACCGTCACGCAGGTCCAACAAACTCTCGTCGTGCAGGAAAACACGCTGGCTCAAGCGCAAGGCGAGATCGTCACCGGCTTAATCCAAGTTTATCGAGCATTGGGAGGCGGATGGCAGATTCGCTTGACGGGATGCAATGAAAACCTTCCGCCGCCGGGAGTCGCCCCCGCGCCCTGGCAGCCGCCCAAGGAGTCGGAAGAGGTGCCTGCCCCGACCGACGTGACGCCGCCACCGCTGCCGCAGAAGACGCCCGAGAATAACAAGAACTAGGAATCTTTATGCGACTGCCGTCCGCTCGTGCGCCTTTCGCCGCGAGACTTTTGCTCATTGGCGCCTTCGGCGTTGGGATGTTTTGCCAAGTTGCCCAGGCCGACGAGCCTGGCGGCTGGCATCTCTGGCCGGGGATTTGTCTGCATCCCCCCTGCATGATGTGTCCCGACGATTATTGCCGGAAACCTATCCCACCTCTCTGCCCCGTCTGCTGCTTCGGATGCAATGACTATTGTCCCAAGCCTCTGCCGTGCATCGCGCCGGTGAAGTGCTGCGGTCCGGACGACTACTGCTGCAAACCGCTGCCGGTGATGCTGCCGCTCTGCCCAACGCCGTGTTACACGTGCGGCCCGCCACCGGCCTGCGGTTGCCAGCACGAACACTGCGGCAGCGGATCGGCACATTGATTTGAGATCGCTCGCAATTGCCAAGCGCCCGACGCGGAGCCGACGCTGCAAGCGTCGGCATCGATGCTGGCTACAGCCCGCGAGTATCTTGGAGACGAAACAACGTCGCGCTGGCACTGGCCGGGCCAAGACGTCGCCGCGCTGGCCCCATCCTCCGCGGATTTCCAGCCTGCACTCAATCACCGTCAAATCGGCCTTTTGCCGGCGGGCAGTCGGCGGTACACTCTCCCGCCGCGTTTAGAAGCGGCCAGGCCGCAAGGATGCGGTTGAGGCGGTTGGATTCATCTTCCCGCCGTTTGCCAAGGAGAAGGCATGTCGGTAACTAAGCATTCGAATAATCCGCGTTTGTCGGTGGCGATGATTGCCCGTGACGCCGAGCATTTGATCGCCGCGTCGCTCGATAGCGTCCGCGAGATGGCCGACGAAATCATCGTGGCCGACACCGGCTCCATCGATCGGACTCGGCACGTGGCGCTGGCCCGGGCGACGCACGTCGTGACGATCCCTTGGATCGACGACTTTTCGGCTGCCCGCAACGCTTGCCTCGATCGGGCGAAAGGAGATTGGGTCCTCTGGCTCGATGCCGGCGAAACGATCGACGCCGCCACCGCCGATGAGATTCGGCGATTTGTCGATGAAGATGCCGATCCATCGCAGGCCTATCTGATCCTCGTCCAGCTCCCGCCGGCCCAGGATAATCTGGCTGGAGAGCAGGTCGCGCGCATTCGCTTGATGCCGAACAAGAAGGAAATTCGGTTTCGCGGCCGAGTCCGCGAGAACCTGCGGGGCGCACTCGGCGCGCTCGGAATGTCGATCGAGCCGACTTCATGGTGCATCCACCGCACAGCGGCCGATCACGATCCGGCGATCAAATCGCGGAAGGCCCGCCGCGACCTGAAGCTGGCGGAGCTGGAAATCCGCGACCGCGGTCCGGCGGCCAGCCCGTTGATCGCGTCGGGCGAGGCCTGGACCAACCTGGGTGAATCGCGGCAGGCGATCGATTGCTTTCAGCAGGCGCTGGCCCTATCCGGTCGCGGCTCGACGGAAATGCTCGAGGCCTATTACGGAATGCTCGCCACCTTAGAGCCGTTCCGAGAACCGCCTGCGGAGAGGGGGACAGTCTCCTTTTGTTCCGAAGACTCCACAAAAGGGGACAGTCCCCGGCGGTTCTCGCAGCCACAGGACCACGATCTCCAGATCAAGACCTGCTTGGAAGCGCTGGAGATCTTTCCGTTCGACGCCCAGTTGCTCTGCGCCATTGCCAGCTACATGCAGAATCGCGGGCGGATTGATTTGGCCAACCGGGCCTATCAATCGGCCGTCACGCATGGGCAAATCA
Organism: Pirellulales bacterium; assembly: GCA_035939775.1. Taxonomy (NCBI): domain Bacteria; kingdom Pseudomonadati; phylum Planctomycetota; class Planctomycetia; order Pirellulales; species Pirellulales bacterium. Next base: position 31,779 of record DASZFO010000159.1, read on the forward strand.
ATCTCGAGACCTGGCATCTCACCTCGCTGCACGAAGTGGCGGCGAGCTGCCTTAGCCTGTCGCTCGAATTATTGAACCAAGACGATGACGCCAGGCACGTGCTGGAAGAGGCGTTGTCCGCCGGCGGCGATGCCGTACGCCTGCGGCGCCGCTTGATCGATCTGCACATCAAGCACGATCGCCGGAAGGAGGCGTTGGAGCAGGTCGGCTTGCTCCCGGGCCAGAGCGGGCAGCTCGATGTCCTGCGGACGGCGGTTCGCGGAGCTTGTCTGGCTGGAAAGAAGGAATGGAATTCCGCTCGCACGTTTCTTCAAACCGCCTACGACGCCGGCTGCCGCGATCTCGTCTGTCTGCGCTGGCTGGCCGTCACGCTAATCGCTTGCGATCAACCCTCGGCGGCCGAGCCGATCCTGCGGCAATGGCAAGCCGCGGCGCCCGGCAATCTCGAAGCACAGAAATACGTCGAATCGCTGTCGGTTCAATCAAGTGCCACGAGCGGCTCATCCCGCGTTGCTCCGCTCGCGCCGGCGGATACCGAGCGGCGACTGCGAGGCGATGTCCCAACCAGTCCGGCCCTCGGCCTCTTCCCGCCGCACTCGGGCGGATTCTCCACAGTCGGCATCAATGCGACGTCCGGCAAGTGACCGAGCCGATTTACTTTCCCCGCTGATCGCCCGTGCCGCCCGTGCGGCGGACGCCGCGGCTTGCCGCATTGTCTGCGGACTGCGGTGGAACGGCCGTCTTGAAGAGGGCATCATCGCTGGGGGGCGCCAAGGTCGGCTCGTTGCGGCCCGTTGCCGTCAACGTCGTCGGGGCCTTGACCAGGATCATCATCGCGACGAGCCGGTCGGTGCCGATTGCCGGATCGGCCACGGCGAGCGCATATTCGCCAATATCGAGATTGTAGTCGCGCACCGTGGCCAACAGCGCGCGGCGCTGGCGAGCCAAATCGGCGTGACAGTTGAGCAGCGTTTGCAGGTCGGCCTGACCCTTGCCGCGAGATTCCTCCGCATAATGAACGGCCGACGAAGCGGCATGCAGAGCCGCGGTTCGGGCTTGGATCGCTTCAAGCCTGATGGGCAGCCCGCGATCGATTGCCCGAGTTCGCGGCGGGGGCACCCTTGAAGCAAACAACGTGTCAAAGTACGTGCGATAGGGTCCGACTAGGGGTGGATCGGCGGTCAACGGAAGTTGCGTGTTGCCGGCGATGCCAAACAGATCGGCCAACTCCTGCTGGGCAGTCGCAACGCCGAGACGCGCTTCGTGCATCCGCGCTTCGGCCGCCGCTCGAGCGGCGGATAGCTCGGAGGCCTCCAAGCCTTTTGCGGCCTCGATCAGCTCGAGGCGAGCCAATTCATCGGCGGCCCAGTTGTAATCCACCTCAGCCGCCGACAGTTTCCAATAATCGCGGACGACCCACGACTGCCGGTTGCGGTCGTTGCCGGCGCGAGCGAACAATTCGAGCAGTGTCGTCGGCCGGCCGGCAAGCGCGGAATCCTTGGGAGCCGTCAGCCCCTGAGCGATGAGATCCGCCGCGGCGGCCGCAGCCGCTTGGGCCGGTCCATTGGCATTGGTTTCGGCGGCCGTCCTGGCGTCGGTCGCGGCGGCATTGGTAGCCGGAGGGTTAGTCGTAAAACCGCTCGCTTGGCGAACCGCCGGGTCGACAATCGGCGCCCGCGGCACGGAGACCATGGGCGGACTTTCGTTGCCCGATTGACCCGTGTCGTCCGCCGTGCGACGTTTCATCACCGACTTCAGCGCCGATGGATCGGGACTTGCCGTCGTCGATCGGTCAGTTGATCGATCGCCCGCCGCCGGCGTCGGATTATCGTCCGCGACCGCCGGACCACCGCGGGCCAACTGCATCACGAATGTCCCGCAGGCGAAAAGCAGCATGATCTTGTTCATGATCGAACCTATTAGTGCAACGCGATTCCAAACCTTGATTTTCATCCAACTAGCGGCTGCCAGCAAGTAGCCTGACAATTTGCCCTACGAGCGTCAATGCGAGTGTGGGCGAAAACGTTGCTTCCCATTAGAATTGGAACACGAACGCGGGATCGATTCACCCGCGCGGAGAACGACGGTTATGCGGTTCACGACGATTGCCTGGAGAAATCTGCTGCGCCGCCCGACGCGGACGTTGCTGACCGTCGTCGGTCTGGCGATTGCCGTGGCGGCGGTCGTGGCGCTCGTGGGAATCTCCGACGGTTTCGAACGTTCCTACGTCAATCTGCTGCACGACCGGCAGGTCGAGCTGATCGTTCAGCGGGCCAGCGGGGGCAACAATCTCAATCGCTTGCTCGATCCGAGCCTTCGGAAGAGTTTGCAGGGTTTGGCTGAAGTGAACGAAGTGTTCCCCAGCCAGATGGACGTCACGTCGTTTCCCGACTACGACCTCTCGGCGGTCATCACGATCGGTTGGGAGCCCGGCTCGCGATTGATGAACCGGCTGGCAATCACCTCGGGCCGCACCCTCCGCCCCGGCGACCACGCCAAGGCAATCATCGGCGCCGTGTTGGCCGCGAACATGAACAAGAAGCCGGGCGAAAAGCTCACGATGTATGGCGAGGAGATCGAGATCGTCGGCGTCTTCGATAGCCACAGCGTCTTCGAGAACGGCTCGGTCTTCATGCCCATCGGAGAATTGCAGCGTTTGATGAGCACTCGGCTGGTCACGGCCTTCAGCGTCAGCGTGAACCGTCCCGACGATCCGGCTGAGGTGTCGGACGTGGCTCGGCGGATCGAGCGGATGGATCCGACGCTGGCTGCGCTGCCGGTCGCGGATTTCGTCGACAACATTCAGCAGATTCGCCTGGCTCGCGGAGTGGCCTGGGCCGTATCGGCGATCGCGCTGGTGATCGGGGCGATCGGAATGCTCAATACGATGGTGATGTCGGTCGCCGAGCGGGTCCGCGAGATCGGCACCCTGCGGGCGATCGGTTGGACCAAGCGGCGCGTGATGTCGATCATCCTCTGCGAATCGATCTTGTTGAGCATCGGCGCAGCGGCGCTGGGCACTTTGACGGCGATCGGCCTGACGAAGTTCTTGAGCGGCTTCCGTTTAACGTCTGGCGTCATCGCGGGGCAGATCGCCCCGGCCGTGATCTTGCAGGGCTTGCTGGTCGCGATCCTGATCGGGATCAGCGGCGCCGCCTATCCGGCGTTCTGGGGCGCGAGCCAGCGCCCGACCGACGCCATGCGGCGGAAGTAGAAAGTAGGGCATGCTGGGCATGCCAACTAAACTGTGGCGGAGGCTGCCAGCCTCCGCGCCGACGCTAGCAGCGACGGCCACACGCCACGTTCTTTTCGCGCTGCGGTTTTCATTTTGCACGAGATGGTTCTACAATGGCGGCGTTGTCGATGCGAAGTTTGCTTTCGCGTCGACTCGCGCGCGTCCACGGATGGGTCGGAAATGCTCTCGCTCGATACGAACGGATTTTCGGGGTTCGGCCGCTCGGCCCTTTGGGCGCGGTCGAGGACGAAGCTAGGCGGTGTTGACCTCGAAGCCGATGCCCGCCAATCACGCCGTGCGTTGCGGCGATTCTGCCCGGCCCGGCCCGGCGTCTATGGCATGATCGACGCCGGCGGTACGTTGATCTACGTCGGCAAGGCGAAATCCCTTCGCCATCGGCTGCTCACTTATCTGCAAACAGAGCCGGGCGATCCGAAGGCCGCGCGAATTATTGAGCACGCCGAGCGGCTCGTCTGGGAGCCGGCGGCGCATGAGTTGATTGCCTTGGCCCGTGAGCTGGAGTTGATCCGCCGCTGGCGACCGGAATTCAATGTGCTCGGCCAGCCCGGCAGATTCCGCCGCTGTTACGTCTGCCTTGGCCGCGGCCCAGCGCCTTATGCGTATGTCGCGCCGCAGCCGAGCGAGCGAAGTCAGCAGGCGTTCGGGCCCGTTCCTTCCCGGCGACGGTTGGCCGATGCCGTGCGGCAAGTCAACAAATGGTATCGGCTCCGAGATTGCCCGGAGCGCGTGGCGATGGTGTTTGCCGATCAGTTGGAGTTATTCAACGCCGACCGCCGGCCGCAATGCACGCGGTTCGAGCTGGGCACCTGCCCCGCACCCTGCGCCGCGGGCTGCACGAGCCGCGACTATCTGGCCAACGTGGCGGCGGCCAAAAGTTTCCTCGAGGGAACGAACGTCGGCCTGCTCGACCGATTGGAGCGTGAGATGCTCGCCGCCGCCGAAAGCTGCGAATTCGAGCGGGCCGCCAACCTCCGCGACGCGTGGCAACCGCTGGCTTGGTTGCACGACCACCTCAATCGGCTCCGGCAGGCGCGAGGCGAGTTTTCGTTCGTCTATCCGGTCACGAGCACGACTGGCCGAGCATATTGGCTCGTCGTGGATCGAGCGCATCTGGTTGATGTGGTCCGCGCGCCGAGAGATTGCGTATCGGCCGAGCGATGCTTACTTCGGTTGACGCGAGCCTTCGGCGCCCAAGTCCGATCCAAAGACGGGCCACGCAAGGAAGACATGGAACACATGCTCCTGGTGCTGACTTGGTTTCGGCGCCATGCCGACGAATTCGGGCGAACGATTCCCCCGAAAAGGGCGAAGGCCATCTGCCGAAACTTGGCCGAGATTCGCCGCGCCGGATGAGCGACAGTGTGTTCCTCACGCTCCGCGCGAGGATTCATCACCCGGATCGTGATGAGTAAACTCGATGGTCCGCATCCGCTCGGCTACCAACTTCATGTCGGCTACGAACGCCTGTTGAATATCGGCGCGGATCGCGTCGGGGCAGTGCAGAATCGCAGCCGGATGGAAGGTCGCAATCGTCCAAGGCGCCCAGGCTGTCGGACGAATCTGGCCATGCTGCCTGCTCACGCGAAAGGTCGGTCCCAACAGGGACTGGGCCGCCATGGCGCCTAAACAAATGACGACCTCTGGGCGGATTGCCTCAAGCTCGGCCTCCAACCAAGGAATCCAGGCGTGGATTTCGCGGCTCGTCGCCTTTGCCGCCCGATGTTCGCGCTCCCGCCGCCCCGATTTGAAATGCTTCACGACGTTGGTCAGATAGATTTGGCGGCGATCGATGCCGACCTCTTGCAGGACGGCGTCCAATAGTTTGCCCGCAGGCCCGGCAAAGGGCCGGCCTTCCCGGTCATCTTCGCCACCCGGCTGATCACCCACGAATACGGCGCGGGCGTCGCTGGGGCCTTCGCCAAACACGGTTTGCGTCGCCTCGCGATGGAGTTCGCAATCGCGACAGGTCCGAGCCGCCAGACGGAGGCCGTCGATCGACCGATCCTGCGGTATGAAATCGGCGGCGGAAGTTTCGATTTGTCGCTGTCGAATCATACCCAATCATTCGCGAAGCAACGCGAAAGAACCAGTGGCGTTTTTTGGCCACCGCGACGGCGACAAAAAAACCGGCTGTCCACGCGGAGCAGCCGGCTGTGAATATCGCCAACAATTGTCGAACAGGATGAGTCTCAGACGACTCTGGTCCGTCCGGGAACCGGCACCGGATAGTTGCCCTTGTCATCCGGCACAACCGGGGGAGTGGCGTCGAAGCTATACTCCTTCGGCATAATGCTGATCTTCGAGTTGATTGCCTCGTCCCATGTCAGACTCTGACCGGAGTAGGTCAGCATCCGGCCGAAGATGGCCATCATGGTGCTCTCCGCACCCCGCTTCGCCTCGTTATATGGCGTATCGGAGCGGATCGCCGCAAACAGATCGTCGTGCTCGACCTGGTAAGGGTTCTTGTAACGCTCGCCGTAGCCCCACGTCGAGCCTCCCTTGACGTCGATGCGCGATCCGCTGATGTCGCAGGTCCCCTTGGTGCCGTGGGCATATTCGGCAACTTGGTCCCAGCAGCCCGGAATATGGCGGCATTGGCTAAACACGCGTGAGCCGTCGGCATATTCGAGTTCGACGCAATGATGGTCGAATGTCTGGCCCTGGTCCTTGCCCTTGCGGACCTCGCGGCCTCCCATGCCATTGCCGCGGACTGGCAAAGTGTCCTTGACCCAATGGGCCACGTCCAAGTTGTGGATGTGCTGCTCGACGATGTGATCGCCGCAAGTCCACACGAAGTAGTACCAATTGCGCATCTGGTATTCCATTTCCGTCATGCCGGGCTTTCGCGGCCGGGTCCAGGGGGTCTGCCCGTTCCAATACACGCGCATGGCCGTGATGTCGCCAATTTCCCCGTCCTGAAGCCGCTTCACGGTTTCGAGATAGTTTGCCTGATGGCGGCGCTGCAAACCGACGCCCACCTTGAGGTTCTTCTTCTTCGCTTCCTCGGCTGAGGCCAGCACGCGGCGGATGCCGGGCGCATCGGTCGACACCGGCTTCTCCATGAACACATGTTTGCCGGCGTTCACCGCCGCTTCGAAGTGGATCGGGCGGAAACCGGGCGAGGTGGCCAGGATCACCAAGTCGACCCCCGAATCGATCGCCTTTTGATAAGCGTCAAAGCCGACGAACTTGCGGTCTTCCGAGACATCCACTCGGTCTTTGAACTTCTTGCTGATGCCGTTGTATGCGCCATCCAAGTTGTCGCGGAACGCGTCGGCCATGGCCACGAGCTTGACCGGCCCCGTTGTGCTCAAAGCCTGTTCGCAAGCGCCGGTGCCGCGGCCGCCGCAGCCGATCAGGGCGATCTTGATCGTGTCATCGCCGGCCGCATGAGCCGAGCGGGCGATGCCGAGCGTGCTTGCCAGCGCCCCGCCGGCCGCGATGACCGACGACGTCTTGAGGAATTCGCGCCGCGAAGGCGTTACGATGGGGGAGGAATTGGCGGAGGGAGTCGGATCACTCATCTTGGATTCTCCGAAACGTACGAGGGGTGGGATGTCGCATTGCGGCCCGAGATTCGGCGGCCGGCCAAACGATCAATCTAACCTGACTTGGCCGCGAATTCTAGCAGTGGCCGGCAATAAAAAGGCGTTTCGGGGCAAGCCAGGCAGAGCGATACCGCTCCCTCGCTCGCGCATCGGGCTAGTATCGGCGATGAAAAATCCGGGCTAATCAGGCCTGAGCATTGACATTTGACCCGGCGGGCAAGTTGCCCAAGAGCTGCACCAAATTGCTCAAGCCAGGGCTTTGCGACGAAGAATCGGCCCCAGCGAAAAGATCAGAGGCAAGCTGGCCTCCGGCGGAATTACTACCGTTGTTTTGCAGCAGTTGCACTAGCAGATTGAGCCCCTGCTGATTTCCGGAATCGAGCGCACCGGCCTGCGAATTTGTCGTCGAATTTATCGTCGAATCGGTCGGTGAATTGGATTGCGAACCCGATTGCGAACCGGTTTCCGAACTCGACTCCGCATGATGGTGATGATGGAGACGCCCCGCTCCGGCCTGTTGCTGGAGCTGCTGAGGATCGATGCCGTTTTTCTGAAGCGTCTGGGTGATGGCGTCGGCAATGGCTTGCAGAATATCCGACGCGCCCGAGCCGCTCGTCGTCGAGCCGGAAGCGGTCGACGTCGATGCCGCGCTGCCGCCGTTGGAACTCGAGTTGCTTCCCGACTCGTAAGTCTGAAGCGCGGCTGTGACCGCCGCGTCGATTTGCTGGCGCAGATCGGTCAGGCCGGCCGAATTCCCGATGGTCGCCGACGAAGCATCTGACGGCGAAGCTCCGCTGGAAGACGAGGCCTGGAGATTCGGATCGAACAGCAAGGCGACGATGAGGCCGCCGCCGGCAGCGCCTCCCGATGCAGTTCCGGTCGAACTGATGCTCGATGGGCTCGCGAGAGCATTGATTTGCGAACTCGTACTTCCCACCGCTCCAATACCAGCCATGGTAATGCTTCTCCTAGTCGACCTGCTGAGCGAAAAGTCGCGTGAGGATTCTTAATCCATTGCTCCCCGCGGCTAGTGGTAATATCGACCATGCCCGCCTTGCCACTCGATTCGAAAGAACCGTGCGACTCGGTGCGTGAGGAGCTATTACGACCCACTGCCCGCGTTTCCCAGTAGTCGCCGATTTTGCATAGCGCCCTGATCTCCGCGGATCGATTGGCTGGCTAATCTGGGCAGCGCAGACATCGCGATGCGCGGCGGCTCATGCCATTGAAAACGGACTGCCTCCGTAAGCCAGTTCACTCTCCGCACGGATTTTCGCCGGTTATTTCGGCGCTGGCAGGCTTGGCTTGACCTCGGTTGGCGCGGGCGGCTGCACGGTCTCCGGCGGCGGCCGCCACGGAGCTGGGGCGACTCCGGGGGCTGCGAGCGCTTCGTTGCAGCCGCTGAGCCGAATCTGCCATCCGCCCCCCAAGGCCCGATAGACCTGGATCAGTCCGCTGACGATTTCCCCTTGCGCTTGGGCCAGCGTATCTTCCTGCTGAACCAAGGCCTGCTCGACCTGGGTGACCGTGGTGAAGTCGACCGTGCCGGCTTTGTATTGCACGAGCGCGATCTGGACCGCTTTCTTGGCGTTGTCAACGCTCTCCTGTTGAAGGCGAGTGCGCATCTGGCCGCGCAAAAACGTGACCAGCCCATTTTCGACGTCCTGATTGGCGGTGAGGACTGATTGTTGATAAGTGGCCAGCAGCTCTTGGAACTTGGAATCCTGAAGGCGCACGTTGTTCGAAATCCGGCCGTAGTTGAGCAGGTTCCACTGGAACGTTGGGCCGACCGAGCCGGTGAGCGCCGCCGGCTCGAACAGGTGGCCCAGATTCTGGGCCGCATAGCCATACGAGCCGGTGATGGAAATCGCCGGATAAAACTGAGATTGAGCGACGCCGATCAAGGCGCACTGGGCCGCCAACTGGCGTTCCGCGGCCCGCACGTCCGGCCGGCGGCGCAACAAGTCCGCCGGAATGCCAACCACCACATCTGGCGGCGCGGTCGGAATGCCGCCCGGCCCGAGGCGAGCGCGAAGTTCCTCCGGCGGCATCCCGAGCAATACGCAAAGCTGGTTGATCGTTTGCCGCAAGCTGATTTCCAGCTCGGGGATCGCAGCCTCCGTGGCGGCAAGCGTGCTGCGGGCCTGATCCAAGTCCAATTCGCTAATCGTGCTGGCTTTGAACCGCGCGTCGACGATCGTCAAGGTCTCACGCTGCACACGAATGTTGTCCTCGAAGTATTTGATGCGCTGTTCGGTGGTCCGCATCTGCGCGTAGTCGGTGGCCACGTCGCCCAGCAGCGTGAGCAGCGCGGCATCGTAGTTCTCGACCGAGGCGTCGAGATTGTCCGAATCGGCTTCGATCGCTCGCCGGAAGCGTCCCCAAAAGTCGAGTTCCCAGGCGAGATTGAAGCCGAAGTTCCACTGGCTAAAGAAATGCTTCGTCAGATTGTTCGACGCCAGCGCGGTCCGTTTGCTGACGGCATTGCGCTGATAGTTGCCGGTGGCGTCTTGAGTCTGCGGGAAGAGATTCCCGGTGTCGATTCCCAATTGGGCTCGCGCCTCGAGAATCCGGAAGCCCGCTTCGCGGAGCGTCAGGTTTTGCCGGTAGGCGGTGCAGATGAGAGCTTCGAGCGCTGGATCGTGGAACGCTCCCCACCACCGCGTCTGCTCGTCTTCATCGCGCCGCAAGCGCGAATCGTTGGCGTCGATCCAATCATGGGCGACCGGCGCCGCGGGGCGACCGTAGTTCGGCCCGACTTTGAAGCCGTTGTGGATGTAATCGCCAATGGGCGTGCAACCGCAGAACAGTCCCGCCATGAGCAGGGGAGCGCACAGTTTCCACGTGAAGCCACGCATGAGTCGATTCCATTCGCCATGCCAGCGGCACGCACTGGTCGGAAGCCGCATGCTCTCCGGCCGGTGTGTTTCGCGGTCAAAGTCTGCCCAGCCAACCGTGAAGGCGTTTTCGCAAAATCCGCTACGACCGGCATTATCGGATTTATCGTCATTCCTTGCGCAGCCGCCGAGCAATTCGTTCAGATCAACTATCAAATCCAGCTGGGAGAACGGGAGAGTCCCCGCCGGATTCGTCGGTGGAGGAACGTCGCAATCCGCCGTCGTTATCCATACCATGAATCCGGAACAGCCATCCCAATCTTCCGCTCTTGCCTCGCCATCATTCGGCCGGGTCGCTAATGGGCATTGGCGCTGGGTTGATCGGCTGCGCCCGATGTCTCCGCTCTTTGAAGGATTGGATAACATAAAAGAAAATGGGCGTCAGAAAGATCCCGAACAGCGTCACCCCAAGCATTCCGCTGAATACAGCGATTCCCAGAGTGCGGCGCATTTCGGCGCCGGCCCCGCTCGCGATCACCAGCGGGACAACGCCGAGAATGAACGCGAACGACGTCATCAGAATCGGCCGCAAGCGAAGCCGGCAGGCTTCCAGTGTTGCTTCCATTCGCGGCACGCCCGACTCGCGCCGATCCTTGGCAAACTCGACGATCAGGATCGCATTTTTGCTCGCTAAGCCCACCAGGACGACAAAGCCGATCTGAGTGAAAATGTTGATGTCGAGGCTGGCAATCTGCACGCCGATCACGGAACAGAGCAAGCACATCGGCACGACCAGAATCACAGCTAGCGGCAGCGACCAGCTTTCATATTGCGCCGCCAGCACCAAGAAGACGAACAACACCGCCAGTGCGAAGAAATACATCGCCTGGCTGCCGGCCTCGAGTTGGAGATACGCCAGATCGGTCCATTCGTAAGCCATCGAGCGGGGCAATTCGTCGGCGGCGATCCGCTGGGCCATATCGACGGCCTCTCCGGAGCCGGTTGCGGGACCGGGGTCGCCCGTGATGGCAGCGGCGGAATACAAATTGTAGCGCATGACCATCACCGGGCCGCTTGTGTCGCGCACGGTCATGAGGGTGGCCAAACGGATCATCTGCCCCTGATTGTTCCGCACTTGAAGCTGCCGCACGTCGGGGACTTGATCGCGGAAACGAGAATCGGCTTGCACGTTCACCTGCCATGTCCGCCCGAACTCGTTGAAGTTGTTGACGTAATAGGAACCGAAGTAAACTTGCAACGTGCTGAACAAGTCGCTGACCGAAACTCCCAGCGCTTCGCATTTGGTGCGGTCTATATCGAGGTAGAGCCAAGGCGTGTTCGCGCCGGAGCTGTTGAACATGTTGCGCAAACCCGGCGTGCGATTGCCGCGGGAGACGATTTGGTCACTGTAGCGTTGGAGAGTTCCCAAGCCCAGGTTGCCGCGATCCTCGACCATCAATTTGAAGCCGCTGGTCGTCCCGAGGCCGTCGATCGGCGGCGCTCCGAATGCAGACACGACCGCTCCGCGCACTTCCTGGCAGCGGCGCTGCAAGTCGGCGGCGATAGCGTCGGCGGTAAGATTGGCGGCGCGACGCTCTTCGAACGGTTTCAGAATCACATACATCGAGCCGAGATTCGGGGCATTGGCGTTCAAGATCAGCGACTGCCCGGAGATGCCCACCGTGTGCTCGACGCCCAGCGTCTTGCGCGCAATCTCCTCGATCCGGGCCATCATGCGCGAGGTGCGCTCGACCGAAGCTGAGTCGGGCAACTGCACGTTCAGCAGCAAATAGCCTTTGTCTTGCTGCGGGACAAATCCCGTCGGCGCGCGGTTGAATTGCCAGTAAGTCGCCACGAGCAATCCGCCATAGACCGGCAGCGCCAGGCCGCTGATTCGCAGCAAGCTGCCGACGGAGCGGCCATAACCGCCGACGACTCGATCGAAGAGGCGATTGAAGGCTCGGAAAAAGCCGCCAAGGACGGCATTCACCGGCCCGATGATGAACCATCCGATGGCGCCGCCGAGGATCGCGCCAGGAGTGAAGTACGCGGCATCGATGGCCCAGGGGAGCCACTTCGGCGCTTCTGCGCCGGGCAACGCGGGGAGACCGATTCGCCCCGCCAGATACTTCTCGCCCAGTGAAAGCGTGAGCAATCCACCCAGAATTCCGAACAGCCACCAGGGGACTGCTTCCTTGCGATGCTTGTTACCGTCGGCGCCTTCCTCCGTCCGGAAAATCACCACGGCACGCGACGGCGTCATCGTAATCGCGTTGACCGCCGAGATAATCGTGGAAACCGCGATCGTCACCGCGAATTGGCGAAAGAACTGGCCGGTCACGCCGCCGAGAAAGCAGCAGGGGATGAAAACGCAGCTCAGCACGAGCGTGATCGCCATGATCGGCCCCGTGATTTCGTGCATCGCTTTGATCGTGGCGGTGCGCGCATCCAGACCGGTCGCAATCTGCCGCTCGATGTTCTCCAGAACCACGATCGCGTCATCCACGACGATCCCGATGGCTAATACCAAGCCGAACAGCGTCAGGTTGTTGAGCGTGAAGCCCATCGCGGCCATCACGGCAAACGTGCCGATGAGCGACACGGGAACATCGATCATCGGCAAGATCATGGCGCGCCAATCTTGCAGGAAGATCAACACCACGATCGCCACCAGGATTACAGCGTCGCGAAGCGTGTAAAACACCTCGTTGACGGACTCCCGAATGAACGGAGTCGTATCGTAGACGATCTGATAATCGAGCCCGTCTGGAAAGCGCGATTTCAGCTCGCGCATCTTGGCGTAGACGCCGGCGGCCGTGTCGAGCGCGTTCGAGCCGGGAAGCTGATAGATCGATAGGGCAACGGACGGCTGCCCGTCGAGCGTGCAGGATTGGTCGTATTGTTGAGAACCCAGTTCGACGCGCGGCTGCCCGTTGGGCAAGCGCGTGACCACGTCGCGGAGCATCACGATGCCGGTCGCCGGGGGCGCGGGGCTGCCGCTGGTCCCGGCGGCGCCCGATGTGCCCGCGCTTCCGCCGGAGCCGGCTGCAGCCGTGCTGGCAGAGGGAGCGGCCGCCGAACTGCCGGTTGACGAACTTGCAGAGCCGGCCCCCGCTCCCGCCCCTGCACCGGCCTTGACAATGATCTTCTCGAATTGTTCCGGATCGGTCAGTCGGCCGAGCGTGTTGATCGTGAGCTGGAATTGCTGGCCCTTGGGGACCGGCTGCTGGCCGATTTGTCCCGCCGCGACTTGAATATTCTGCTGACTGATCGCGCTAACCACATCCATCGCGCTCAAATTGAGTGCGGCGAGCTTGTCGGGATCGAGCCATGCCCGCAAGCTGTAGGCCCGCTCGCCCAAATAGGTGATCCCCGCGACGCCGGACACCCGGCCGAGTTCGTCCCTGACGTAAATCGTCGCGTAGTTGCTCAGCCAGATATCGTCGTATCGCTTGTCGGGCGAGATGAGGTTCACGATCATCAGCGTGTTGGGAGACGTCTTCTTGACGTTGATCCCCTCGTTCTGCACGAGCGCCGGGATGACGGGCAGAGCCAGGGCCACTCGGTTCTGCACCAGCACCTGGGCCATATCGGAATCCATGCCGAGCTTGAACGTGACCGTCAACTTGTACGCGCCGTCGTTAGTGGATTGCGAAGACATGTACAACATGCCCTCGACGCCGCTGACCTGTTCCTCGATCGGGGCCGCCACGGTGTCGCGCACCGTCTGGGAATTGGCGCCCGGATAGAAGGCCGTGACTTGGACCGTGGGAGGCGCGACATCGGGATATTGCGCCACCGGCAACGTGAACACGGCCACGCCGCCGGCCAGCACGAACACCACGGATATCACCGTGGCGAAGATCGGGCGGTCAACGAAGAATTCCGCTATCACGGCCGATTCCTACGAAGGTTCTGCACGGTATCTGCGAAACAACTCCAGCAACGTCAGCGCCAGCAGCACTCCAGCGGACGCACCGACCCAGGCGGCCCACGGCAGACCGACTACGCCCAACTCCCCGAGCAAGAAACCGATCGTCAACCCCAGCAGGCCTCCAGCGACCGTCGAGCCGATCCAGCGCGTCGCGGTGGCCGAAACCAAGCGGGTTTCGCCGATGGATTGAATCACGTAAAAGAACACGGGCGTCAGAAAAATGCCGAACAGGGTCACTCCTAGCATACCGCTGAAGACCGCCGTGCCCAACGATCGTCGCATCTCCGCACCGGCGCCGGAAGCCAACATCAACGGAATCACGCCGAATATAAACGCGAACGAGGTCATCAGGATGGGGCGCAGCCGCAGCCGCGAGGCCTCCTCCGTCGCGTCAAATCGCGACCGTCCCTCCTCGTGCAATTGCCGTGCGAACTCGACGATTAGGATGGCGTTTTTGCAAGCCAGCCCGACGAGCACCACCAATCCGATCTGCACGAAGATGTTCACGTCCAGATGCGTGCCGAGCACCCCGGCCAACGAGCAAAGCAAGCACAACGGCACGACCAGAATCACCGCCAGCGGCAGCGACCAACTCTCATAGAGTGCGGCGAGCGCGAGGAACACGCAAACCACCGCCAACGCGAAGACAACCATCGACGTGTTGCCCGCTCGCTTCTGCATGAACATCAGCTCGGTCCAATCCCCCTTCATGCTGATCGGCAGCGTTTCGGCGGCGAGCTTGTCGACCGCGGGAATGGCTTCGCCGGAACTGAGTCCGGATTGCAAGTTTCCGGTGATCGCCGCAGCCGTGTACAGGTTATAGCGCGTGACCGCGATCGGGCCGCCGGTCGACTGCAAGTTGGCCAGCGTGCCGAGCGGGACCATTTGGCCACGGTTGTTCCGCACTTGGAACAGATTGATGGCGGTGGTTTGATTTCGATACGGCCCTTCGGCTTGGAGAGTCACCTGCCAATGGCGGCCGAAGTCGTTGAAGCTGTTCACGTAAAGCGAGCCGAGGAAAATGTCGAGCGTTTGATTCACGTCTTGCAAAGACACTCCCAACGAGGCGGCCTTGAGCCGGTCGATGTTCAAGAAGAGTTGAGGCGTGTTGGAGCGGAACTGAGTCGAGACACTAATCAGGCCGGGCACGTCCGTCTGCAACTTGCGATCCAGCGAATCGGTTTGCATCTGCAACGAGGGGAGCCCCAAGTCGCCGCGGTCTTCGATCATCACCTTGAAGCCCCCCGCCACGCCGACGCCGGGAATCGGCGACGCGCCGTAGACAGTCACGACCGCGTCCTTGATCTGCTTGGCCCACGCGCGCCGCAGGTCGGCCATGATGGCCGTGTCGGGGCGAAAGGGGTGCCGCCGCTTTTCGAACGAATCGAGCACGATGAACATTGAGGCCACGTTGGGCCCGGTGGCCTGCATCACGAACGACAACCCCGAGATTCCCACTGTATGCGCGATCCCCGGCGTTTTCCCGGCAATCTCGGCAACTTTGGCCACCACCGCCTGGGTCCGTTGCAGCGATGCCGAATCGGGGAGTTGGATGCTGACGATCAATCGGCCCTGATCCTGCTGCGGCACGAAGCCGATCGGGGCCTTGGAAAACATCAAATACGTCAGCACCATCAACGCTCCGTAGGCCGCCAGAATCACGAGGTTCACGCGCATGAAGCTCGCGACGACTTTCCCGTAAGCTGTCGTGCTCGCGCCAAACGCCGCGTTAAACAGCCGAAAGATCCAGCCGAGCGATAAATCCAAAATCTTCGTCACGGGATCGCGCCGGCCGTCGCGCGGCTTCAAGAGCAGGGCGGCGAGCGCCGGGCTGAGCGTCAGCGAATTCAAGGCGGAGAAGACGGTCGAAACGGCGATCGTCACGGCGAACTGCCGGTAAAACTGCCCCGTGATGCCGCCGACGAAAGCGCACGGCACGAATACCGCGCACAGCACGAGTGCCACGGCGATGATCGGCCCCGTCACCTCGTCCATCGCCTTGCGCGTCGCCTCGCGCGGCGGTAGACCGTGCTCGAGCCAGCGCTCGACGTTCTCGACCACCACGATCGCGTCGTCCACGACGATGCCGATCGCCAGCACCAGGCCGAAGAGCGAAATATTATTCAGGCTATAGCCGAGCAAGGCCATGATCGAGAAGGTGCCGATGATGGCAACCGGCACGGCAATCAACGGAATCAGCACCGACCGCCAGGTTTGCAAGAACAGCAGCACCACCACGCCGACGAGGAGCGTCGCCTCCAAGAGCGTGTTGACGACGTCGGACACCGACTCGCGGATAAACGGCGTCGTGTCGTAGGCGATTTGATAATCCAACCCTTCCGGAAACCGGCTCTTCAATTCCTCCATCTTCGCCCGCACGCTATTGGCCACATCCAAAGCATTCGTGCCGGGAAGTTGAAAGACCCCCAGCCCAACCGACGGCTTGCCGTCGAATAAGCAGGACTGGTTGTAGTTTTGAGCGCCCATTTCGACCCGGCCGACGTCGCTCAAACGAACGATCGCCAGCGACGGCTGATTCGGCATGAACGAGGAGCCGGCCGCGCTTGCGGTTGGGCTGGCGGACGTTGCGCTGGTCGACGATGCCGCGCTGTAGGAAAGGTCCGTGTTGGTCGAAGGGGCCGTGTTGGACGAAGGAGCCGCGTTGGATGAAGGGGCGGTCGAGAAAGCGCCGCCGGTAGTGGACCCGCCTCCGGTCATGCCGCCGCCCCCGGTCGTGCCGCCCCCCGCCGCGGTTCCGCCACCGCCAGTCGACACTCCGGGCGTCGCCAATAGCGTCGCACCCGCGGTGGTGCCGCCGGCCGGTGCGGCGCCGGCGGTGGTTACGGTGGCCGTCGTTGCGCGGCCCGCAGTCGTACTTGTAGACAATGTCGGCCCGCTCGTACCAGCCGTGCCGCCGCCGGTCCCAACCGTTAACAGGCTGGAGTTCACGGCGCTGGTCGAAGCTGCTGTCGTCGCTGGGCCGGTTGGCTGCGTGGCGTTCGTTCCCGGCGCGGGCAACCCAAAGCTTGATGCCAAAACCGGCGGCCTGCGCGCCGTCGCGGGCTGTGTCATCCGAGTCGGATTCACCTTGACGATGATGTTTGCGAATTCCTCGGGGCGCGAAAGCCGGCCCAGCGCGTCGACGGGCAGTTGAAACATCTGACCGCCCGGCGCTGGCGGCTGACCGATTTGCCCCGCCGGCACGTCCAGATTCTGGGCCCGGACCGCGTTGGCCACGTCAATAGCGGTCATGCCGCGGGCCGCGAGCTTCTGCGGATCCAACCAGACCCGGATGCTGTAGTCGCGCTGCCCTTGGTAGGAGATGTCCGAAACACCCGGAACGCGGAGCAATTCATCCTTGACGAAGATCGTCGCGTAATTACTCAAGTAGATATCGTCGTAGCGCCCGTCGGGCGAATAGAAGTTAACGATCATCAAGATGTCGGGCGTCTTCTTGCGGACCGTGATTCCCTGATTCTGCACTTCGGTCGGAAGCTGCGGCATGGCCAGCGCCACGCGGTTCTGGACCATGACCAGGGCCGTGTTCAGATCCACGCCGATGTCGAAGGTCACGGTCAGCGTGTACGAGCCGTCGTTTCCCATTTGCGATGACATGTAGAGCATCCCCTCGACGCCGTTCACTTGCTGCTCGATCGGCGCCGCGACCGTGTCAGCCACGACCTTCGCGCTGGCTCCGGGATAGGTGATGGAGATGGATATGCCGGGTGGCGTGATGCGCGGATATTGGGCGATCGGCAGATAGAAGAGCGCGATCGCCCCGACCAGCGTGATCACGATCGAGACGACGGAGGCAAAAATCGGCCGATCGATGAAGAAGCGCGAGATCATGACGATGGCACTCTCGACGCGGAGGCGATTAGGTCGCTTTCTCGTTTGGCTTTTCCGCGCCGGCTGGCGGGACGGGGGCAGGAGTTGCTTCCCCTTTTTTCGGCGATTCGACGTCTTGCTTCTCCGCGCCGGGCCGCGACTTGTCCGCGTTCGTAGGGGCCGGTTGCGACCCCGTGGCCCCGTTTTCCGAAGAGACGGATTCAGCCGCCGTGCCGAGCGTCGGCATCGTCACGCGGTCCGGCCGAATCTGCATTCGGGAGCGAACTTGCTGAATGGCCCCCACGACCACCCATTCCTCCGCCTTCAATCCCGAATCAATCACCCGCAGGCCATTCTCTTGCAACGCGCCGGTCTCGACGCGCCGCTGCTCGATCGTGTTGTTCGGACCGACGATGAAAGCGTATTTCAATCCCTGATCCGATCCCAAGGCACGATCGATCACCAACAGCGCCGGATGCGGTTTGCCGATTGGCAGCCGAACTCGCACAAACATGCCGGGCGAGAGGAGCCGAGTGCCGTTTATCGGCTTGGGATTGGCGACCTCGCCCCGCACCATGATGCTGCCGGTCCCTGAGTTGACCTGGTTGTTGACGAAATTGATTGTTCCTTGCTCGGGAAACCCTTCCTCCCCTTCCAGGCCGATGAACACGGGGATTTCTCCCTGCCGGTAGCGCTGAATTCGACCTTCGTTCACCGCGCGTCGGATGCGCAGCAACGTGCTCTCGTCCATGTCGAAATAGACGTACATCGGATCGGTCGAGACCACCGTGGTCAATTGAGTCTGATCCTGATTGACCAGGTTGCCCGGCGTCAAATAATAGCGGCTCACCTGTCCATCAATCGGAGAGGCCACCTTGCAATAGCCGAGATTGATCCGGTAGACCTCGAGGCTCGCCTTGGCGGCTTGGACCGAGGCAATCGCCTCTTCTTCGGCCGCCTGGTAGCGGTCGAGGTCTTGCTTGCTGATCGCCCCCGGAGTTCGTGAGAGTTCCTTGGCCCGCGCATTGTCGGCTTTGGCTTCCTTCACTCGGGCCTCGTTCAGCAACACCTGCCCTTCGGCTTGATCGTATTGGGCTTGATACGGCTTGGGATCAATCTCGAACAGCACATCCCCGCGGTTGATTTCAGCCCCCTCCTTGAACGGCGTGCTGACCAGGTAGCCGGTGACGCGGGGAATGATGTTAACCGATTCCTTGGCCTCGGTGCGCCCCGTGAAGTCCACGAAGTCGGTCACCTGCTGCGCCACGGGCTGGCTGACGGGAATGGCAGGCGCCTGGGCAGTGGCCACGTCAGTCTGTTTCGGAGCGCATCCGTTCCACGGTCCCGCCGCAATCAGAATCAGACCGACGTCGAGCAACAGGCATCGCTTCATGGTCAACTCGACATAGCCAGCGCAACCTGCCTGTCGCCCTGTTTCCTCGTTCCCGTTGCCCGCTCCATTATCGTGGCTGTTTTGCTGTCAGAATCTTATAGCGCTAACCTTCGATTGCAAGTCGTCGACGACAATCCCTATCGTCCCGTTGATAATGGCTTGTCTTCCGCGGGATGGCCAAAATGCCCGCGACCTTTGCAGACCGGTCGGTTCGGTGCTAATTTCGCTGATGGCGGATATTCTGCAAATGGAGCAAACCCATGTGTAATCTTTGGGGCGGCCTTCGACTCGGATTGGTGTTGCTCGCATTATTAGCAGCGGCATCTGCCGGCGCGTCGCTTAAAGCCGGCGAGCCGGCGCTGGCGCGGTTTGAATTCAGCGAGGTCCACATGGCGGTGGATTTCCAAGTCACGCTCTACGCCCCGGACGAACCGGCCGCCAAACGGGCTGCCGCGGCCGCTTTCGCTCGCATCAAGCAGCTCGATGAGATGATGAGCGACTACCTGCCGCAAAGCGAGTTGAGCCGCTTGAGCGACACGGCCCCGTCGCCCAAACCCGTTCCCGTGAGCGATGATTTGTGGCGGGTGCTCACGCGCGCCAAGGCAATTTCAGAGCAAACCGGCGGTGCCTTCGATTGCACGGTCGGGCCGCTGGTGAAGCTCTGGCGCCGAGCGCGGCGGACCGGAGAGCTGCCCTCGACCGAGGCCATCACCGCGGCGCGCGAGGCGGTCGGCTATGGGTTTCTCGAGCTGGACTCGGAGCAACACGCGGTTCGGCTGCTCAAGCCGAAAATGCGGCTCGATCTGGGGGGAATTGCCAAGGGGTACGCCTCCGACGCGGCGCTGTCCGTATTGAGAGAACAAGGCATCATGCGGGCTCTTGTGGCTGGCAGCGGCGACATCGCAGTGGGCGACCCGCCGCCGGGGCGGAATGGATGGCGGATTGGAATCGCCCCCCTCGAACTGAAGGGTTCGCCCAGCCGCTACGTGCTGCTGGCCAACGCGGCGGTCTCTACCTCGGGCGATTCGATGCAGCACGTGGTGATCGGCGGCAAACAGTTTTCGCACGTCATCGATCCCGCGACGGGACGGGCGCTAACCGATCATTGTTCCGTGACGGTCATTGCCGCCGATTGCACGACGACCGATGGCCTTTCGACCGGAGTGAGCGTCATGGGACCGACGGCCGGCTTGGTACTCGTCGAAAGACTGCCCGGCGTTGCGGCGTATATCATGCGCCGGCCGGAAGGAACGTTAGAGACATTCCAATCGACCCATTTTCGGCGATTCGACGATGACCGGGGCGGGCAATCGGAGAATGCAGTTAAGTAAGCCGACCGTCGAAAACGGTCAGACCTGCAGTGAATACGGCCGACATGGCGCGGTCCGCGCCGACGCTAGCAGTGTCGGCAACGACCTTTCCCTCGCCGCTCATACTCCGCCGCTGGCTTGCGATCTGCTATTTGACGGCTCAGGTTCAACAGGTAACATCCGGCCCACTCGGAACGGGCGGTAATGGGGCGCGCAGGGCGCCGGCAACGATTCACCGATGTGGAGGGACAGCGATCATGGGATTCTTCGTTTGGATTCGGGAGGGAGTCCGACGGGCAGTGCTGATGGGGTTCTCCGACGCCGTCACTCAAATCGGCGAACGGCACGAAGGAGAAGATTTGGGTCTGCACCTGGCTGCTAGCTTGCGGCAGGGCATATCCGTCGAGACAGAAGGCAAGACCGGGGCGGCAACGATTGCCCCGCCGGCCGGCCGGAAACGGCTCGGCAAATCGCTCGAGCAGATCCGCAACGAGAGCGCCTGAGTGACGGGTGCCATGGCCACTGCCCTGAGTGGCCATGCGCCAACACAGTCCGTGCCCACGCCGAGCCGTGGGCATGGCACCCAAAGCCGATCGCAGCGGCGCGGCATGAATGCCTCGGCTAGTTACTCCGGCTTTCCAATTCTTCGCTTCGTACTTCGAACTTCGTACTTTGTACTTCTACTTTTTCGTTGAGGATCAGCGGCAAATCGACGGCGATCGTGGTCCCTTTCCCCGGCGCGCTGTCGACGACGGCGGTCGTCCCGAACAGCCGCGCCCGCTGGCGGATGCCTTGCAGCCCGAACCGCTCGCGGCTGACTTTGGTCGGATCAAAGCCGCGGCCCCAGTCGCGGATCACCAGTCGGAGCGTGCTGCCGTTTTCATAGATTTCGATCCGCGCCCGGCGGCTGCCGCTGTGTTTGCGGATATTGCTGAGCGCCTCTTGGACGACCCGGAAGATGGCGCTTTCCAGCGGGGGCACCAATCGATCAAATGTCGCTCGATGGACGAACTCGATCTCGGGCACTTCGCCGCGAGCTTCGTTGATCAGGTATTCCACGGCGGCAATCACCCCGAGTTCGTCGAGCACGGGAGGCCGCAAACCGCTGATCAGCCGCCGCGCTTCATTGACCGCCTCGCGGAGCAACCGCGCTCCGCGATCGAATTCCGTCTCGCGGAGACCGTCATCCTCAGCGTGCTTGGAGGCTTCGAGGTGCATGAGCGCGCCGGTCATCTCCTGAACCATTCCGTCGTGGATCTCGTAGGCGACGAGCTGCCGGTCGCGCTCGTGCAAGTCCAGCAGACGCCGCAAGAAATCCTGCTCCCGGAGCAAGGCGGCATCAGCCCGCTTGCGATCGGAGATATCGCGGGTGATGACGATCAGTGAATCGATCTTTCCGTCGCGCTCGATCGGGCCAAACCGGCTGGCGTACCAGGCGATGTTGCCGTCGGGGGCAATGAGCGACGATTCCAATTGAGCCGGCTTTCCCGTCTGGACGACCGAGTCGATCGTTTGCCGGACACGTCGGCGGTCTTCTTCGTTGGTCGTGAAATCGAAGACGCTGGCGCCCACCACGTCCTTCATTTCGTATTGCGGCCCGACGCGATTGAGGAACCGGATCGCGCCGCTTCGGTCGATCACGAGGATGAAATCGGGCGCGTGCTCGACCAGCCCGCGCCACTTTTCCTCGCTGGCCTGCAGCGCATCGGCGGTCCGCCGCGATTCGGTCACGTCGCGCAGCGAGCCAGCCATCCGCACCATCTCTCCGGCTTCGCTCCAGATCCCCAAGCCACGAGCGCTGAACCACCGATATTCGCCCGATTTCGTCAGCAACCGATACTCGACGTCGTAGGGCACGCGATGTTCGACATGCTCGGCGACGGCCTTCATAATCCGTTCTCGGTCGTCGGGATGAAGCCGCGACATCCAGCTTCCCAGAACGTTCGGAAACTCTTCGTCGCGAAATCCGAGCAGTTCCTTCGTTCGCGGGGAGTACCAGACCGGCGTCTCGGGCGAGTACCAAGGAACGCCGGGGAGAACCAGGGCGTCCCACAGACCTTCGTTCGCCCCGCGGACCGCCAGGTCGAATCGCTCGTTGCCGCGGCGCAGGGCTTCTTCCATTTGCTCGCGGTTACGAAACTCGGCGATCTTTCGCTTGGCCGCCGCAATGCGGACGTCGCACCATTGCCAGTCGAGGGGCAGCGAAAAGCAATCGTCGGCGCCCGCATCGAGAACGGCCCGTGCGGCCGCGGGTCCGCTCCGATCGGTCACGACCCAGATCACCCGCAAATGGCCGTTGCCTTCAGTGCGCACGCGGCGGCAGAGTTCTAGGCCGTCCGGATCCGCCTTGCGGCTCTCAATCACGAAAAGTGACGGGCGCTGTTCCAGAACGACGTTCCAGGCGGCCGCCACGTCGGAACAGGGCACGACCTTAAAGCCCCACTTGACGAGATGGGTCTCCCATTCCGCTTGGAGCGCGACATCCGCGGTTTCAACGAGGGCTTTCACGGGGTTTTTCCATAACGTCGGGGGGTACAATCTAATCCGATAGCGGTTAGCATATCAAGGATTCGATCATGCGACCGGTCGGCGCTCGCGCGCTGTTGACGCCGCGGCCGGTCGCCGGAACCAAACGCCGCAATTCGCAGGCGGCCCTCCTGTATTCTAGTTCACCGACCACTCAGTTTGCGAACCCTTGGAGTGCGGCATGAGCATCAGAATCTTGGTTATCGACGACCATGAGGTTGTCCGCACAGGTTTGAAAAGTCTCTTGCAAGGGACCGACCTCAAGATCGTCGGCGAAGGGGCCACCGGAGAATCGGTCTTGCGGCTGACGAAAAAGCATAATCCGAACGTCGTCCTGATGGACATCCGGATGCCGGATGGCGACGGGCTCGTAGCGCTAGGGCGGATCAGATTGGATCATCCGACCTTGCCCGTGCTGATTTGGTCGGCTTTCGACAACCCGACGTATGTCGCGCGCGCCGTGGCGCTGGGCGCCAATGGATACGTGTCGAAGTCGGCCAGCAAAGACAAACTCGTCCAAGCGATTCGAACTGCCGCGGCGGGTGAGACAACGTGGACGCGCGAGGAGCTGCGCCGCGTGACCGGCGCCTTGGCGACCCCGCGGCTTTCCGCAGACGTCGAGGTCCCCCTCACGCAGCGCGAGAATGAGGTGCTGCGCCAATTGACCCTCGGAGCGACCAACAAGGCAATCGCACAAGCCCTGCACATCAGCTACGAGACCGTCAAGGAGCACGTGCAACATATTCTACGGAAGATCGGCGTCACGGACCGAACCCAGGCGGCGGTTTGGGCGGTTCGGAAGAAACTAGTCTGAATGCCGAATGCCGAATCGAGCATTCTTTATCTGGTTCTTTTTTTTGGCGGCGTCATATGGGCGGACCTTGCGAACCCCAGGCTGCGATCGGCCGCCTTGGGGGAGACCTTGAGCTTTACCGGGAGTTGGTGCGGAGCTTCCTCAACGACTCTGCCGGGTTGCTCCCTCGACTGCGCGCTGCCATCTCCGCAGGCGACGCTGACGCCCTCCACAAAGCGGCACATGGTTTGAAGGGAGTTGCAGCGACGTGCGGCGCAGTGGGCGTTGCCGAAGTTGCCGCCAGCCTGGAAGCGTCGGCCGTTGACCGCAACTTGAGCGTTATCGGCGAACTGAATGAACGACTGCATGCCGAGTTGGCCGGCGCGGCAAACCTGCTCGCGGTCTACTACTGGTAGTCGCGGCCGCCGCGTTCCGCCGCCCCGGCGATGGCCAATCTGAGTGGGTCTGGGCCACCTCGCGCGTGCTCTGAGAGATGGCCGATCAAGCTGGTCAACCGGCGGGCAGCATGGACGCCAACTGCCAGTATTTGTTTCCGAATCGCGAATCGGCCGATCGAAAAACAACTGGAGGCCAGCCAATCGTAGCACGCCACCGCTGCGATCGGAAAAGTCGGCAGAAGGTGGTCGGTTGGAGGAGGGCTGGGCCGGATCATGGCGGCGCCAATACTGCGACACTCGCGGCCAAAACGGGACCATCCGTCATCGTGCGGCGAATTCTAAGGTTCATTTCCCAGAGTCGGCACGATTTCTGCTCGTGGTTTCCGCAGCCGATCAGGCTGGTCGTTCCCCCCCATAGGCGCGGTGATCAATGGCAATTGGGCTGCAAGCACGGCAAAGGGAGTGGAAATCATGTTGAGGATGAGTCATCGCCGTTCTGGTTCCAAAAACCCTGCGGCCGCCGTAAGCGGAATCGCTGAGACCATTTGTGAAAGCGGCCGCGACCTTCGCGACAGCTTGCAGCAGATGGGATGCAAGGCCAAGAACATGGCACAGGTCGGCTGGGAGACCGCCCGCGGTACGGCCTCCGATTTCGTCGAGAAAGGGTGCCACAAAGCGATGGAGGTGAGCGAATCCTTGGAAACTCGAATTCGCACCCGTCCCTTGCGAGCAATTCTATCCGCCGCTGGGATTGGCTTCCTCGCGGGAATGCTCTTGAAACGCCGTCGCCCGTAAGGAACGACCGCCGCACGCAATGGACTCGAATTTTGCCATGAAATCGAACGAATACGGCCGCGATGGAGGATGTGGCCCGGCAAATCGAACGTTGCGGGTCTTATTTGTCGAGGACACTCCGGCCGGTCAGTTGGTAGGGCTGAGGCTCTTTCAAGCCCAGGGGTATCGAGTCTTTTTGGCGGCCAACGGGCGCGAAGCCGTCGAAATCTTTGATCGCGAGCCGGTCGATCTGGTCGTCATGGACCTTCACATGCCGGTCATGGACGGCTGGCAGGCCGTCCGCGAGATCCGTCGCCGCGAGAGCGAACGCCCAGTCCCCATCGTGGCGGTTAGCGCGTATTCGAACCCGACCGATCCGGAATGGTTCCACGCGGCCGGCATCAATGCCTTTGTCGCCAAACCCATCGACAAAGCGCGGCTCCTGCAGACGATCGCGCAACTTTGCTGGAAAGAAGAATCGCCCCGCGCGTCGGAATAGGCCGGATCGTCAACCCACGGGTTCGAGAGATCGCGGCAGCTTGGCCGGCTGCTGATCGGCGAGGTTGACCACCTGATCGATGCGAATGCCTAGAGTGCGAATCTTGTTGCGCAAGCTGCCCCGTGTAATACCCAGTATCTTGGCGGCCGTCGATTGATTGGCCCCCGTATGTCGCAGGACGCGGGTGAGCACGATCCGCTCGACGTATGCCGACACTTCGGCATACAGGTCGGTCGATCGGGCCTGCATCCTCTCGTCGACGAAATCCTCGAGGGCCGCGATTTCCCCCGGTCGCGATTCCATCTCGCCATTGGTTTCCCCGGCGGCCGATCGCACCGCGGGTGGCAAGAACCCCGGTAGAAGCACCGATCCAATCGCCTGAAGCAGCGCCTGCTTAAGCACGCTTTGAAACTCCCGCACATTGCCCGGCCAACGATAGCGCATCATCATTTCCAGGGCTTCAGGCGATACCTCGCAAACGTCCTTTCCAAGTTCGCGGCTGAAGCGGTGCAGAAAATGCTCCAACAGCACGGCGACGTCCTCGGTTCGCCCGCGGAGCGGCGGCAGTTTGATGCTGAAGCCGTTCAAACGGTAATAGAGATCGGGACGAAACTCACCTTTGCCGACCAACTCTTCCAGGTCCCGATTGGTGGCGGCGATGATCCGCACGTCGGTTTCAATCGTTTCATTGCCTCCCACCCGCTCGAACCGTTGCTCCTGCAGCACGCGCAGCACCTTGCTCTGCACGAGCGGGGTCATATCCCCGACTTCATCGAGAAACAGCGTTCCGCCGGAGCACTGCTCGAACTTCCCGATCCGCTTCGAATCGGCGCCGGTGAACGAGCCCTTTTCGTGACCGAACAATTCACTTTCCAACAGCGCTTCGGGAATCGCCGCGCAATTGACGGCCAGAAACCGTCCTGCCGATCGGGGGCTGTGCTGATAGATGGCCCGAGCGACTAATTCCTTTCCCGTGCCGCTTTCGCCATGAATCAACACCGTGACGTTTTGCGGCGCGACGCGGCCAATCGCCTTATACACCTCTTGCATCGCGGGGCAGCGGCCGATCAGGGCATCGCCGAGCTCGTCGGACTCGGATTCCTCGGCCATCGATACCGGCACGTGCATGAACCGGCGAATCTCGAACGCACGAGCGACCAACTCGCGCACTTTGGGAAAATCCAGCGGCTTCAGCAGATAGTCGAAGGCCCCCAGCTTCATCGCTTCGATCGCTGTGTCGCTCGCCCCGCCGGCCGTGATGAAAATCACCGGAATTTTCGGATCGAGTTGGTGCAGCTTCTCGAACATCGTCAGCCCAGACATGTCGGGCAGCACGATATCGAGAATCACCGTGTCGGGCCGATGCCGCTTGACCATTTCCAGCCCTTCCGCGCCCAACTCGGCCGTGAAGACCGTTGTGTCGGTGTCTTGAAAGACGCGGCGGAAAATCTGCAAGACCATCGCATCGTCGTCAATGACCAAGAGGGAAGGCATGGAAGGCTCCTTCATAGAAATCCGTGGCCCCAATTCTCATTGCCTTGCGGCGCGACTCGAACTCAATGATATACGGCGGAAACCACCAACGACTCGCCAGATTTGACCAAAGCGCCTTGCTCAACCAGGCTTTAGGCCTCCGCCGGGACGACGTGGACAGCCATGGCGACCGGCGATCGGGGCCAAAAAAAACACCCCTTCGCGAACTATGGCGAAAGGGTGCGGAAGCGTGCTGGACCTCTACCCATATCTAATTTAGAGAATCCTCAACGGGTTGTCAAACATTTGAGCCTCTGATGCCGAGAAATCGCTCCTTACCGGCGGCCAGAGTGTTTCCACCATCAAAGCCGACAGCACGCGAATTCAGTCCAGTCACATCGCTGTCGATCCCGAAAGTCTTGCGGAGTTCGGCTACATTCTCACGCCCCTTGCAGGCGCAAGCCGCTGGCCGACGCCGAAGCAAGCTGATCAGCGATTCACGCGCCCTTGGCTGACTGGCTAGCCGTTCTCAACCAAGGTCGCGTCCGCGATGGCGAGAGATCGTCGCCCTTGCACATAGCTCACACGCGTAACGCCGAGCATCCGCTTCAGCTTGTCGGCCGCAACGTCTTTGATCGGGCCGGGAGATTCCGCCTTGCCCGGTTCCGGTTGCGGAAAGGCGGTGGAGCGGGCTGAATGGAAGGTGATGTTGCCTTCGACCTTTTGCAGAATTTGATGGATGTGGCCGTTGAGGACGGTGACCGAGCCGAAACGCTTGAGGAGTGCGAGCGCCTGGGCGCTGTCCTCGGTGCCCCAGCCCCATTTCGGATAGACGGTCCAGAGCGGCACGTGCGCGAATACGACGATCGGCGTGCTGTCGGCCAACCCGGCCAAATCCTGCTTGAGCCAATCAATTTGGTCGGCGCCAAGCACGCCCAGCCCGCCAGCCTTGAGGTTCATCACGTTGACGAGACCAGCGAAATGCACTCCCCGGTAATCGAAGCTAAGCCAACCGTTGCCGCGAGTTCCCTTGCCGTAGCGCTCGAGATAGAGCTTGGCATCGTCGGTGAACACGTCGTGCTCACCCGGAACGTAAAACGCTCCGCCCACCTTCGCACGGCTGACAATTTGGGCGCAGGTATCGAATTCGGCCGGTTTGGCCAGATGGGTAAGGTCGCCTGTGTGCAGGAGCAGGGCGGGGGGTTCAGCGGCCGAGTTGATTTGCGCGACGGCGCGATCGAGCGTTCCGGCGACATCCTGGTTTGGCGCCTTCTTGAATCCGATATGGCTGTCGCTGATCTGCACGAATGTGAAATCGGCCTGCCCCGCCCCGCGGGGCTCATCGCCGAAGACGCGCGATGACAGCACGCCGCCGCTCACGCTCCAAATCAATCCCGTGCCGGCCCAAGCCATGCATTCGAGAAACCCGCGGCGATCGACACCGTCGTCCGATTGATTCACGGAAGTTGGAGAGGCTTCGCTACGATCGATATTGGAGCGGCAAGTCATGGATTTACCTTCGGTTTGGATGAGTGGTGGATTTGCAATTGACCAACAACGATTTACTGCAAGCTTTGTTTAACCCGGAGCCAACGTCGGCGGCGGGCCGTTCGCGAGATTCCGCTCTCGCCGTTGGCTCCGGTTTAAACAAACGTAACTACGTAACAACCGGGAACCGTGGCTTTCTGCCGATCTGGACCGGCGCCGCGCCGCAAAAATTCCCGCCCAGGTGAAACTTTTTCGCCGCGGGAATAAAATGGGATAGGTGGCGGTCTGTTTGTTGGGAGTCCTGCGGCTGTGGAGAATCCGTTTGCCTGTTGATGACGCCGATCTGCAATTCGAGATGAAGGTGCTCCCGCACCTCGACGCCGCATACAATTTGTCGCGCTGGTTGACGCGCAACGACCATGATGCGGAGGACGTCGTGCAAGAGGCGTGTCTCCGCGCGATTCGGTTCATTGCGACGCATCGCGGCGAGAACAGCCGCGGCTGGCTGCTGGCGATCGTGCGAAACACTTGTTGCACATGGCTGCAAAAGAATCGGCCGAGCGAATTGAACCGTACCCTGCCGGTAGACCAGACGAACGAACCGCCGAGCGGCGAGTTGGACCCGCCGGCGATGGCAATCCGAAAGGCTGATCGGGAAATGGTCCAACGGGCGGTCGAGGAATTGCCGATCGAGTACCGCGAGGTGATCGTGCTCCGCGAATTGGATGGAATGTCGTACAAAGAAGTGGCCGAGATCGTCGGCGTGCCGTTGGGGACCGTCATGTCGCGGCTCTCCCGGGCGCGAAAGCGGTTGGAACAATCGCTCGGCCAACGTTTGGAGAAAGAGGCTGACCGTGGAATGTGAAGAAACCCGCAACCTGATCCATGCCTATCTCGACGGCGAATTAGACCTCGTGCACTCGCTGGAGATCGATCGGCATTTGGAGAGTTGCCAGGCCTGCGCCGACTTGGCCCAGCGGACCGAAGCGGTGCGGACCGCTGTCCAAAGCCACGCGCCGCGGTTCGCCGCGCCTGCGGAACTCATCGAGCGGCTCCGCGATTTGTCGAGTGATGCGCCGAGCCCAGTACGCGTCGAGCGTCGCGCGCGCCCATATCGCTGGGAGGCGCTCGCGTCGGCAGCCGTCGTGATTGCGGTGATGGCCGTGGGCTGGAGTCTGATGCATGCCGCCCCGGGTGAGTCCGCCACGGACCGCATGGCGATGGAGCTTTACTCCAACCACATTCGCTCGCTGATGCCGGAGGGGGAGCATTTAATGGACGTGGCCTCGACCGATAAGCACACGGTCAAGCCTTGGTTCGCCGGGAAGATCGATTTCTCGCCGCGAGTCGAGGATTTGAAGGAAGAAGGATTTCCGTTGACTGGGGGCCGTTTGGATTTGCTCGACGGCCGGCCCGTCGCGGCGTTGGTCTACAAGCATGGCCCGGAGGCGAGTCCGCACATCATCAATCTCTTCATTCAGCCGCTGGCCGACGTTCCAGCGGCTGCCGATGAACCGAGAACCGATAGTTACCAGGGCTATCGGCTCATCTCGTGGCGCGACTCGGCGATGCGATACTGGGCTGTCTCCGATCTGAATCGCGAGGAGCTGGACCAGTTCGTCGGCCTGCTAAAGCAGCGGGCTGCCGATGATAAGGCCGCAAGATAACGATCATTTCGCCAGCGACGTTCGTAGGGATTGGGCAACTGCGCTCCGGCGTGCTACTATGGCAAGAGTGCCTTCCGAGCGCCCACGATTGCCCCTGGAGCCGCGACTTGCGGTTGTAATCCACCCATGCACGTTCGTTCCGCGTTGATCGCCGTCATCGGCCTGTCGATCGTGACCGGCTGTGCAAAGCCCGACCCGCTTGAAGAGGCTGCCACCAACTATAAGCAAGGTTTGCTACGGTTGGAGCACCAGCATCCGGATCAATCGATCCAGTATTTTACGATCGCGATCCGCCTGAATCCCAACTTCGTCGCCGCCTACAACGACCGCGGCCGCGCCCACCAGTATTTGAAGGACTACCCGGAAGCTACAGCCGATTTCAACCGCGCCATCGAACTCGACCCGCATCTTGCCGATGCCCACTGCAATCGCGGTTTCAATCGACAAGCTGCCGGCGATTTGGACGGCGCGCTGGCGGACTATAACGCTGCCATCGCGACCGACGCCCGTCTGCCCGAGCCTTTCAATCGCCGCGGGCTGATCCATTATCAGCGCAAGGAATTGAAGGAAGCAGTCTCCGATTTCGACAACGCCATCGAATTGAAACCTGGCGAGGCAACTTTCTATTACAACCGCGGGCTGGCAAGACGCGACAACGGAGACAACAGCGGAGCGCTAAACGACTTCGGCAAAGCCATCGAGCTGGACGAAAAATTCGCCGCCGCTTACAACGCTCGCGGGATGATCCTCATGGAGCGCGACAAGGTCGCGGACGCCATCGTCGATTTCAACAAGGCCGTCGCCGCCGATCCGCAGTATGCCGAGGCATACGCCAATCGCGGCTCCGCCCGCAAGGCGGAAGGCGGCGACCCCAAGCGAGCAATGGAAGACTACGATAAGGCCATCTCCGTCGATCCACAATTCGCTCCCGCGTATTCGCGGCGTGGCGAGGCACGGCTCGCCGCCGGAGACCCGCGCGGCGCGGTGGTCGATTACAATAAGGCGATCAGTCTGAACGGCCATCTGGCGGAGGCGCACAACGGCCGCGGGTTGGCGCTGCTGGCGACAAAGGACTTCGCCGCCGCGATCAGCAGTTTCGATAAGGCCGTGGAAATTGATCCGAACTTTGTCGATGCCTATTCGAATCGCGCGCTGGCGAAGCATCTGACGGGCGATTTCACCGGCGCGATCGGGGATTATTCTCAGGCGATCGAGATCAACCCGAAATTGGCCAAGATCTATCACAATCGGGGAGTCGCCTATCGCACACGGGCCGACGAGCGGCACATGCAGGCGGAACATCGGCGGCCCAGCGATCCGCAAGGGGCCGAGGAAGAGGACAAGGCGGCCAAGGAGCAATTGAAGCTGGCCATTGCCGATTTCGACAAGGCGATCGAATTGGATCCTCACATTCCAGAAGTTTTCGATCACCGCGGATTGGCCCGCCGCGCGCTCGGCGATCTGGACGGCGCGATCAAGGACTTCGATCAGGTGATCGAGCTGCGGCCGGACGCTCCGACCGCCTACAACAATCGCGCTTTGACGCGAGAAGACAAGGGAGATCTGCTCGGCGCGCTGGCCGATTTGAACCACTCGATCGAAATCAATCGCAACGAAGCGGCAGCTTATGCCAATCGCGGCTTGATCCGCTTGCAGTTAATGCAAGGAGTCGAAGCGCAACAGGATTTCGAGGCCTGCCTGCAATTGCAGCCCTCGCTCAAGCCGAAATTGGACTTTCTCATTGACAGGGTGAAAAAAGTCCAAGACCGAGCGAAATCGTCGGCGGCCGACGCGAAATGACCGCCGGTGAAAAGACAGACGCGCAGCTCGCCGGCGCAAAGACAAGGGGCGGAGAAGAATCTCCGCCCCCGATGGGTATGCTTGTTCGACCCGAGAGGCCGCTTGAGACCAAGCGGGTTCAGGCGGGGGCCACGGAAGCGGCACGCGGACCTTTTCCCTTCGGTCCCGAGCCTTGTTCCACGGAATACTCGACTTGCTGCCCTTCTTCCAGATTGTCGAACTGCTGGTCGGCCACCGCCGAATGATGGAAGAACACATCGCTCCCATCGCCGGTGGCAATAAAACCGAATCCCTTGTCGTGAACCAACTTCTTGATCGTACCTAACGCCATACTAGACGCTCCTCACGCACGCTGACTAAGTTTCCTCGAGACCGATGTGTGCGCGACCGATCCCGACCACCGCTCACGTGTCTGC
The DNA here is from genome assembly GCA_035939775.1 of Pirellulales bacterium. Taxonomy (NCBI): domain Bacteria; kingdom Pseudomonadati; phylum Planctomycetota; class Planctomycetia; order Pirellulales; species Pirellulales bacterium. The sequence continues at coordinate 63,719 of DASZFO010000159.1, forward strand.
CCGGAAGGAAGCCCGCCGCGCTCTTACACGTACGACGGCGTTGCCAGAGGCACTCCCTCCAGCGACACCGGCTGACCTACCGCCCCGGCACTCCCAACGGACCAAACCATCCTTGGCCGGACGAGGCTGTCAGACCGCCGACGTTCAGCCGCTAAGGGTATGTAAACCGCCGGCCTGAATCAAGCGGTCTTTGGCCCCCGGAGCCCTGTTTTTCCAAGTTTCTTTGGGCCATTGTGCGAGAAGCGTTAGGATTCTCCGCAGAGGGGCGGACGCAGTGGAAGAGGCAACGAGGCCTGCCGCCTCGCCGAATCGTACTGCCTGCCCTAGAATTAGGCCACTCGTCCCTCCTCGGGCCGCTGAATGAATAACGCCAGAAACATCGTCTGCCTGGTCGTCGATCGGCTTCACAGTGGCTTTGTCGGCGCGTATGGGAACACCTGGATTTCCACCTCCGAAATGAATCGGCTGGCGGCCGAGGCGTTGCTCTTCGATCGGGCAGTGATTGATTCGCCGCGGCTGGCCGACTTGTATCGGGCGTATTGGCTGGGCTTGCACGCCCTGGCCGATCCAGCGGTGTTTGCTGAACGGCAGCATGGTCATGATTTGCCGCGGCGGCTTAATGCGGAGGGGTACTCCACGGCGCTAGTGAGCGATGATCCGCTCGTCAGCCGGCACCCATTGGCGGCCGGTTTTAGCGAGCGCGATGAACTTGATTCGTCGCCGCGGCAAGACGTGGCGGAATCGATCGAGGAAACGCAACTGGCCGGTTTCTTCGCGTCGGCTGCCGAGCGGCTCTCTGCAATGCTAGAGCCATTTTGCCTTTGGCTGCACACGGGTTCGCTTGGCCGAGTTTGGGAGGCCCCGCTGGAATTTCGCAACCAATACGCCGACGAAGACGACCCAACGCCGCCTGTGTCGGCCAATGTTCCCTGCCGGCATTTGCCTGCCGGAGCGGACCCCGACGAATTGCTGGGGATCGTGCATTCCTATGCCGGGCAGGTCTCGCTCTTAGACCTGTGCATTGGCTCGCTGCTCGAGGCCTTGGCGGAACACCCCTTCGCCGAGAACACGTTATTGGTATTGCTGTCGGCGCGCGGGTTTCCGTTGGGCGAGCATGGCCGATTGGGACCGGTGGATGAGGCCCTGTATGGCGAGCTGACGCAAATCCCGTGGTTCATCCGCTTTCCCGACGGCACAGGGCAATGCGAGCGCACGCAGGCCCTTGTACAACCGGCCGACCTATACGCGACGCTCGCCGAATGGTGTGGATTGCCGCGAAATGATCGTGAAAATTTTGCCGCGGGCCGCTCGTTGCTGCCGCTAGCGACCGGCGCGAGCGACAGGGTGCGCGACCGGGCGTGCGCTATCGCCTTGCCAAACGAGCGTGCGATCGTCACGCCGGCTTGGCACATGCGGATCTTCGGGGACCAGGGGCTAGAGGCCAGAGGCCAGGAAATCGAGGCACCGGACAGAGGAGATGGCGGTAACAAAGGGCTAGACGAGCGGGAAGGCGGCTGCGAGCTGTTTGTGAAGCCGGACGATCGGTTTGAAGTGAACGAAGTGGCTGACCGCTGCCCTGACTGCATCGCGGAACTGCGGACGGCCTTTGACCAGTTTCACCATTCGTGCCAGTCTGTCGAATCAGCCGATCCCCCGCCGTTGACGGAAAAACTGTCGTGCGGACTTGAATGACGCCGTCGGTTTCCGGGCTATCGTGGCTGCCAGCAGGTCACTATAATCCCGCTCCCATTTTGGGCATTTTCTCGATCAATCCACCGCTGGGCCAACGATGGTCGGACAGGGAAGTCCGAGCACGGGACGGCGGTTTGCGCCTGGTTTCGGCTTGTTGGTCGGAGGGCTTTTCCGGCCATGGCTCGCCGCGCTCGTGGCGCTAACCGCACAGGTGCTTGCCGCCGCGGAACCGACGATGCAACTGCGCGTCAGTTGGGGCGGCGGCGCGGAACGGCAATGGCACGGGAGCATCTCGATCGACAAAGGAACGCTCGCGCTGGTGCGTCCGCTTGCGATCGTTGCGGATTCGCCGGGTTCGATCTGGGCTGCGAGCGACACGGAGATTGAAATCCGCGAAAAGAGCATTCGCGACTACGATGGAGCGGACGTCGAAATCACGGCCCCCAGCGATGCGCGAATCACCGTTAGCCTCGCTGCGGACGCCGAGTCGCGGGCGGTGACAGATGAAATCCCGCTGTCGGACCTGTCCGCCAAGCTGCACCGTCACAAACTCGACGAGGACGACAACCAGTTGCTTATCCGTCGCGGATCGGGCGACATGCTCCGAGTGGCCACGGACCACGACCCGTTGATCTTCACGCCCGGCGAACTTTGGAAGCTCGACGTGAAGCCGCGTCTTTTGCCGGTCGCCGCGGGAACGACCGTTTATCTCAAGAGTCGATTGCTGGCCGGTCGCGCAACGACCGAATTCTGGTCTGAAGAACATACTATCAAAACCACGGCGACCGACGCCAATCCGTCCGTCGTGCCGCTCGACGTGAAATTGCCCGAGACCGAAGGAGTGTACGACCTGGTGATCGAGGCGAGCGAGCGGGGACCATTGCGATGGCCGAAGCCGATCGCCGAGCGGCGCGTGCAGGTGATCGTCGTTGGGAATCGGCCCAGCGTCGGTTCGAGTAATTCAGCCGGCTGGACGCAGGTGCTCGAGATCGATCCGGCCAATCCGCATTGGTACGACCGTTTCAAATCGCTGCGGCTCTCCTCTCTGATTACCGCGCCGCTCGGCAAGGAGACGGGACCGACCTGGCAAGGGCCGATCGGCAGCGGCAATTCGCAGATCGTCCAACATCCGCTGGGCCGCGTCGTACAGCTTGCCGCCGCCGGCAAGGGAAGCGATGCCAGTTGGGAAGCGTATCCGTTGGCGATCGCAAAGCCCAGCACGCCGCACATCCTCGAAGTCGATTACCCCAGCGACGTCGAACAAACGCTGGGGGTCAGCATTATCGAGCCGAATGCCGCCGGCGCGGTGGCGCCGATCGAACTGGACTCGGGCTTTTACGCGTCGCGTGCTGCGGTCGGCGGCCAGCCGAGTTGGCTCAAGCACCGGTTGCTGTTTTGGCCGCGCACTTCGTCCCCGGTCGTGTTGCTCACCAATCGCCGCGATGGAGCGCGAGCCGTCTACGGAAAGCTGCGGCTCATGTCCGGCCCACAACACCTCAAGCCCGCGTTTCAGGGGGACGATCCTGGGGAGAGGTTGCTGGCCGGCTACCTCGACCGACCGCTTTTCTCGGCGAACTTCTCGGCCAGTGAGTCGCTCGACGCCTTCACGGGCCACAGCCTTACCGACTGGCAGACTTTCTACGAAGGCGGCGCCCGGCTAGTCGAGTATCTCAACTCCACTGGCCAAAATGGTCTGATGATGGCGGTGTTGGCCGGAGGAAGCACGATCTATCCGAGCAAGCTTTTGGAACCGACGCCGCGATTCGATACGGGCATCTTCTTCGACCTCGGCCAGGACCCTGTGCGGAAGGACGTGCTCGAGTTGTTGCTGCGCCTCTTCGATCGCGAGCGATTGAAATTCATTCCGATGCTGCAATTCTCCACTCCGTTGCCGGAGCTTGAAGCGGCGATTCGGGAAGGAGGTCCCAATAGCGTCGGCTTGGAATGGGTTGGCCGCGACGGGACGGCATGGACCGATGCCAACGATTCACAGCACGCGATGGCCCCCTATTACAACGTGCTCGATCCGCGCGTGCAGGACGCGATGCTCAAAGTTGTTCATGAGTTGGTCACACGTTATGGCGGGCATCCGTCGCTTGCCGGACTGGCGATCGAGTTGTCGGCCGATGGCTTCGCTCAGTTGCCAGGTGAAGCCTGGGGTCTCGACGACCGCACGATCGCCCGGTTTGCACAAGAAGCTCACCTCTCGGTTCCCGGGCAAGGGCGCGGAAGGTTCGCCGAGCGGGATGCGTTTGTGACGGGCGCGGGACGGCGGGCATGGCTCCTCTGGCGCAGCGAAGTGCTGGCCGACTTCCATCGCCGCTTGCAACGCGAATTGGCGGCCGTCCGGCCCGATGCTCGGCTGTATCTGGCCCCCACCAACATGTTGAATTCTCGCGAGTTAGAGCGTGATTTGCGCCCCGGTCTTCCGTCGCACGGCCGGATTGACGAAGCTCTGCTGGCCGTGGGGATTCGTCCGGAGTCGTATCAGAACGAAAAAGGGATCGTATTGCTTCGACAGCAACGGATTTCTGCGCCGGGATCCCTCGCGACTCAAGCGGTCGACATCGAAACCAATCGTTCGAGCGACTGGGACGCGGCAATTCACGCTCAGTCATCTGCCGGCAGTCTTTTCTACCACGAGCCGCAACGCTTGCGCTTGGCATCGTTCGACGCCAAGAGCCCGTTCGGCAAGGACAAAACCTACACGCTGCTTGTTTCGCAGCTCTCGCCATCACAAGAAGACAACCGCCGGCGGTTTGTTCATAGCCTGGCGGCGCTCGATAGCGACGCCATGTTTGATGGCGGATGGTTGCTGCCGCTCGGACAGGAACCGGCGCTTAAGGATTTCATCGCGGGCTATCGGCGGCTGCCGGCGGAACGCTTCGAAACGGTGGCCGACTCGATCGAGCCAATCACGTTGCGCACGCTCCACGCCGGAGGGCGAACCTATGCCTATGTCGTCAACGACTCTCCCTGGCCGGTGCGAGTCGCCGTGCAGGTAGACGGACCGCCGGGCGCTCGACCGGAAGAACTCGGCGGCCAGCATTCATCCCAATTGAAGGGATCGACCTGGACGATCGATCTGGCGGCCTACGATTTAGACGTGGTGCGTTTTGGGACGGAGGAGGTGAAGCTCTCCTCGCCGCAAGTCGATTTCAGCGACGACGCGAAATCGATGTTGGCGACCAACATCCGGGACCTGCACAATCGTCGGGCCGTCCTGGAGTCGCCTCCGCCCTTGTCGCTATTGAGCAACCCTGGCTTCGAGTTGCCGGCACGCGGCAATCAGATTCCGGGTTGGACGTGGTCGGCAACAGCAGGTGATCGGGCAAGTCTTGATTCCGAAGCCCCGCACGACGGCAAGCAATCGTTGCACTTACAGAGCGGCGGAGGGGTCGTTTCGGTTCGGAGCGAGCCATTCGTCACACCGCAAACCGGGCGATTGGCCGTTTCGATTTGGCTCAAAGTGGCGAATCCGGCCGAGCAGCCGCCTCTGACGCTGGTGCTCGAAGGAACTCCGGATGGCCGGCCGTTTCGCCGAACCGCTCGGCTTGGGCAGGACGATCCCCGCTTCGCGCAGCGCGTGGTGCCGATCCCCGGACAATGGAAGCAATTCATTTTCGAGATCGACGATCTGCAACCGGACGCCCCCGCGCAGCTTCAGTTCGGCATCGATTTACTTGGATCCGGGGAGGTTTGGCTCGACGACGTGCAGTTGTTCGACCTGGTGTTCAATGACACCGAAAAAACTCAGCTCAGCACGATCATCGCGCGGGCCGACTTTCAACTCAATTCTGGCCGCCTCGGCGACTGCCTCTACGAATTGGAAGGCTATTGGCCCCGGCTTCTTAACGCACAAGTCCCGCTCGGGCCGGCGCCGGCAGTTGCCAATCCGCTCGCCCCACCGGCGCCGAACCAAGCCGCCAAACCGGGCGTTCTCGATAGAATCAAAGACGCCTGGAAGTTCTAGCGCCGCGGCGCATCTTGCAGCGGAATTCGCCGGAATTCCAGGTTCAGAGTTTATCCCGGCGGCCAGTGCATCGGGCGGCCGCCGAGGAGGTGCAAGTGCAAATGATCTACGCTTTGTCCGGCCCCCGGACCGTTGTTGATCACGACCCGATAGCCGTTGCCGAGATTCAACTTGCGGGCCAAGTCACGGACCACAAACCAAAGATGTGAGATCAACTCGGAGTCGGCATCCGTCAACGCGTCGATCGATGCGATTTCGCGCTTGGGGATCAGCAGCACGTGCGTCGGGGCCTGGGGCGAGATGTCGCGAAACGCCAGGCATTGATCGTCTTCGTAGACGATGTCGGCTGGAATCTCTCGATCGATGATCCGTTTGAAAATGGTTTTCATTGGGGCTATGGACCGGAGACTCGGAATCGGTGGATGCGCACGTGGATGCATTTTCTCCACGGTGCGACTTTGTCAATCGTCACTTGCCGCTAATGGAGCTTCAATGCTGAATTGACGGGTGGCATGGCCACTGCCCTGAGTGGCCATGCCTCGTTGCGTCTCATGCCCACGCCGAGCCGACGCCGAGCCGTGGGCATGGCACCCAACATGTCACAACAGCTTTGAAGTACCGCTAGTCACTTGTTCCAGCGGGATACCTTCATCGACAAGCAGGATGGGGATTTGCCTGACGATCGGATATACGATTGCCTGGTCTTCTCGCACGAGGCCGCCGTCGAGGAATTCGGCTACCGCCTGACCGGCGCGATTCCGCAGCCAGCCGGCATCAATCGCGTCGTTAAGGCGACCGACCAGTGCGGCGTCCGCCAGCGCCAACGCTGAACGATTCTCCGGGCAGCGAATCATCGCCAAGAATTCCTTGCTGACCACATTGCGCTCCGTTCGGGCCGATTGACTGCCTACGCGAACATGAATATAGAGCCGTCGTTCGGCGAACGGAAGTAGCCGGGGCGGCATTCGTGGCTGGGACTTAGCCGGCCTGGGCCGTGGTGTCCCCAGAGTCGGTGTCGGCAGCCGATTGATTCTGCCCCTGCCAGCGAATCGAGAGCGGACATTTGAAGACCTTTTCGAACATGGCTGCACGCCGCCGAGCGCTCCAGATATCGACATCGGGATTCTCTGCGGCCGCGACTTTCATCGCCAGCCGGCCATCGCCGTCGCGCTTCACGATCACGTCGCGCACCTGGCCGGAATGGCTCCGATCCAATCCGCCTGCCAACCGCAAGATGGCTGCAAGCTGCCGCACTCGCTGCTGATCTTCGGCCGATAACTGGCGAAAGTTGCCGTGCTTCCGTTTCGGCTTCGCGCCGCGATGGTAGCGGGCTACGTTGGCGATCAGCTCTAGCTCGCGCGGTTGAAAGCCCGGTAGCCCGCTATTGAGGATGAGATGATAGCTGTGCTTGTGATGCTTTTCGTAGTTGATGAGATAGCCGACGTCTTGAAGCCGAGCGGCCGTTTCCAAGAGCAACTGATCTCCTGTGTTCATCCCGATGGACGGCGCCAACTGCTCAAAAATGCGCCCCGCCAGTCGAGCTACCTGTCGGCCATGGGCCAGTTCACCGGATGAGGATGCCGCGAATCGCTCGATGGCCGAGTCCCGATCGTGCGGGTCCTGGCTCGGGGCCCCAAGGTTTTGGTCGATCATCGTCAGGATCAGGCCGTCGCGCACACCCCGGTTGTGGACCTGCAGCAAATTCACCTGAAATTGCCGCATGATCCGGTCGATGATCGTGAGTCCGGCGACGATAATGTCGGCCCGATCGGGGCTCAAGCCCGGCACGCCGCGGCGTGTCTTGAGGGGCATTTTCCGCAAGCGATCGAGCAAATGGCTCACCTCGGCATGCGTCACGTTATAGCCTCGGGTCGGCAGCCCCACTTGCCCCTTCGAGGCCATGATCATGTCGGCGAGGCTGGTGAATGTGCCACCCGATCCGATCAGAAAATGCGGCGAGAAAAACGGCTTCTTTGTCAACCGGCGAAGCTGCTGGTCGATCGCTTTGGCGAGTTTCTCGAGATCGGGATCGGCGAGACCATTTCCATTGCCATAGATTTCAGTGAGCCGCACGGCGCCGAGCGGCGTGGTGAACGTGGCTTCGATGAGGTTGCCCGAGGCCAGAATGATCTCCGTGCTGCCTCCGCCGATGTCGGCCACGACCACATTCTTGCCCGACAGATCGAATGCTCGCTGCACGCTGAAAAACGCGAGCCGGGCCTCTTTCTCGGCGCTGATCACGTCGATGTCGATGCCGAGTTCCTCTTTCGCCCGGCGGCAGAAATCGGGGCCGTTGGTCGCTTCGCGGACGGCGCAGGTGGCGATCGTCCGCAATTCGGCGACCTGAAAGCCGTCGGTGATTTGCTTGAACCTTCGCAAAGCGGCGAGCGTCAGGGCCGTCGCCTCGGGATCGAGCCGGCCGGTGGAATTGAGCGCTCGACCCAAGCGGGTGGCTTCCCGCTCTTCATCGAGGATTCGGTAATTCCCGCCCCGCATCGGCTCAGCGACCATCAGGCGCACGCTGTTGGAGCCAATATCGATGGCCGCCAAACGATGGGCCATCTCCGGCGAAAAGTAGATTTGCTTGTCGTCCATTGATCGCTTTGGCTGCGGATCCCAACCGGCGTGCCGCGCCCAGCCGGCACATTCGTCAGTTACGTAAAGTTTATCTACTTCAATACAATAGCATAAGGGAAAGTGGCAAGTAGCAGGTGGCAAGGGACGCGAATCAGAAGTGCGGTGACCGAGTGCTTGCCGTTGATTGGACGAGCGAATCGACGGATAATGCCCCATCGTTCGAGCGTGCATCCGCGCCTTTCCGCGGCCACTTGCCACTTATCACTTGCAACTTGTCACTTTCCCGTGCTACTCATCTGCGACTTAGCTCACCTGCCCGATCAACTACGCCGCGGCGCGGTGGCGATCGGGAATTTCGACGGTGTTCACCTCGGGCACGCGCAAATTGCCCAGCGGCTAATCGAGCGGGCTCGCGAAGTGAGCGGCCGGGCGGTCGTATTCACGTTCGATCCCCATCCGGTGCGAATCCTGCGGCCGCGAGAAGCCCCGCCACCGCTCACCTGGACCGATCGCAAGGCGGAGTTGCTCGGCGAACTCGGGGTCGACGCGATGATCGCCTACCCGACCGACGAAGAGCTGCTGCGCCTTACGGCCGGCGAATTCTTCGACCAGATCATCCGCCAACGGCTCGATGCGCGAATTCTGGTCGAGGGTCCGAATTTCAATTTCGGCCGCGGCCGCGCCGGCACGATCGACGTGCTCCGAGGGCTATGCAAAACTGCGGGCTTGGGCCTGGAAGTGGTCGAACCGATCACAGTCGAAGGCGACTATGTCTCCAGCTCGCGGGTCCGCAAACTGATTTCGGCAGGCCGCATCGACGAGGCCGGTCTGATGCTCACGCGCCCCTATCGCCTCCGCGGGATGGTCCGCCACGGCGCGGCGCGCGGCGCGCGGATCGGCTTTCCCACCGCAAATCTGGACGCCATCGACACGCTGTTGCCGGGCCCGGGCGTCTACGCGGGCCGCGCGTTTGCCGATGGCACGGCTTGGCCGGCGGCCATCAACGTCGGCCCGAATCCGACTTTCGGCGAGCAGCGGATGAAGGTCGAAATCCATTTGATCGGGTTTCAGGGATCGCTCTATGGCCAGCCGCTCGAGGTTGACTTTCATCGCCGTCTGCGGGACATTCAGCGGTTCGACAACGTTGAAGCACTCAAAGTCCAATTGGAAGCCGATATCGCGGCGGCGGCCGAGGCGTAGAGAAACACACATGAGCATCAACTGGCCGCGACTGGTCGAAATCATCCGTGGTCACCAGCGGTTCCTGCTCACGAGCCACATTCGCTCGGACTGCGACGCCCTGGGAAGCGAATTGGGGATGGCGGGAGTGCTCGAGTCGCTCGGCAAGGAAGTGCTGATCGTCAACGGCCAGCCGACGCCGCGAAACCTTCAATTCATCGACCCGGGACGGCGACTGAGAACCATCGGTGTCGATGTTCAGCCCAATGCTCTCGAATCGTACGAAGTTCTGATCGTCCTCGACACGAGTGCCTGGGCGCAGTTGGGCCCGATGGGCGACGTGCTCCGATCCACCAAGGCGAAGAAAATCGTCATCGACCACCATGTCAGCGGCGATGATCTGGGTGCGGAGCCGTTCAAGGATACGGCCGCCGAAGCGACCGGCCGGCTCGTCGTTCAGGCGGCGGAGCAGCTTGGCGTTCGACTCACCCCGCAGATTGCCGTCCCACTGTTTGCCGCGATCGCGACCGACACCGGTTGGTTTCGTTTTGCCTCGACCCAGCCGGATACGCTCCGTGTGGCTGCCATGCTCATGGAAGCCGGAGTGAAGCCGTTCGAGTTGTACAACGCGCTCTATGAACGCGACACGCTCCCGCGGATAAACCTGATCGGCCGCACGCTGGCTCGGGCTCAAACCGAGTTGGACGGGCGGCTCATTCACACGTCGATCCGGCAGGAGGACTTTCGCGCCACCGGCGCGGTCGCCAGCGATACCGAAGATATCATCAACATGACGCTCACCGTCGTCGGCACTCAGGCGGCCATCATGCTGGTCGAGTTGGCCGTCGGCGGAGTGAAGGTCAGCTTCCGCAGCCGGGGGCAATTGGATTGCAGCCGATTAGCCGAGCAATTCGGCGGCGGGGGCCATAAAGCAGCGGCCGGTGCAACGCTCAATGAACCGTTCGACGTCGCCCAAGCCAAGGTGCTTGACGCCGTTCGCGCCGCCATGAACACTGGAAATTGAGTCGGAGGGAAGGCACGCAGGCAAGCGGCGGAATTATGGCGAACCAGGCTCAAGAGACAAACCCTCCTCCGAACCCGTCGCCGGCGCGGCATGGCGCGCCCCATGCCAACGGTCCGAAAGCCAGCGCTGCCGGCAGCAATCGCCGCGGTTTCTTCGCTCGCGTGGCAGCCGTCGCGATCGGCGCGCTGATTACGGTGTTCCCTTTGGCGGCGGGGCTATTTGTTTTTGCCGATCCCTTGCGGAGGGGAGCGGCGGGGCGGGGTTTTATCAAAGTGACGAATCTCGAGTCGGTTCCGGACGACGACGTCCCGCGAGCCTTTCCAGTCGTGGCCAGTTGCATCGATGCCTGGACTTGTTTTCCCAGCGAGCCGATCGGCGCCGTCTTCGTGCGGCGAAAGCAGGGCCCTGCGAAACTCGAGGTGTTTCAGACAACCTGCCCCCACGCCGGTTGCATGCTCGATTACTCGGCCTCGGGCAATGACTTCAAATGCCCGTGTCATAACAGCGCCTTCCACCTCGACGGCCAACTCGATTACGGCCCCAGCCCCCGCCCGATGGATAGCCTCGCCTACGAAATCCGCGACAACCACGGCCTGAAAGAGGTGTGGGTGAAGTTCGAAACCTTCCACACCGGCATCGCGGAGAAGATCGCCAAGTCGTGATATCCAAGCTCAAAGCGCTCTCGAACTGGCTGGACAACCGCACGGGCTATCGGCATTTCGTGCATGAAGCGCTATACGAACGGATTCCTGGCGGCGCGAGGTGGCGCTATGTCTGGGGCAGCACGCTCGTATTCACGTTCGGCGTGCAACTGATCACGGGCATCTTTCTTTGGATGGCCTACAGCCCGAGCGCTCAGACCGCCTGGGAAAGCGTCTATTTCATCCAGCACGAGATGCAAGGGGGCTGGCTGCTTCGTGGGCTGCACCATTTCACGGCCCAGGCGATGATCGTGCTGTTGGTGCTGCACCTGATGCAGGTGGTGATCGACGGGGCCTATCGCGCGCCGCGGGAAGTGAATTTCTGGCTCGGTCTGGTGCTGATGCTGATCGTGCTCGGGCTGTCGCTGACGGGCTATCTGCTTCCCTGGGACCAGAAGGGCTATTGGGCCACTCGCGTGGCGACCAACTTGATGAGCCTCGTCGACAAACGGTTGCCCGCACTCGTGATCGGTGGGCCAGACTACGGCCATCATACGTTGACGCGATTCTTCGCCCTTCATGCCGGTGTGCTCCCGGGCATGCTCGTGTTCTTCCTCGTGCTGCACGTCGCCCTGTTTCGGCGGCACGGCATCTGTCACAAGACGCCGGTAAAGGGTCCGGATGCGACGTTTTGGTCGGATCAGGTGCTCAAGGATTCTGTGGCCTGCCTGGCCGTGCTGGTGGTGGTGCTGCTGCTGATCGTGCGGCCGACGCTGCCGGCCGTCGTCGGGGGCAACGGGGTGCCGGCCAACCCGTCCAACCTCGGAGCGGAACTCGGCGCCCCGGCCGATCCGGCTCATGCGTACTCTGCCGCTCGCCCGGAGTGGTATTTTCTGTTCTTGTTTCAGTTTCTCAAGCTCTTTGAAGGGCTCGGCGAGAAAGGAGAATTCTTCGGCGCGATTATAATTCCGGGCCTGGTGATGGGCTTCATGTTTTTGATGCCAATTCTTGGCCGCTGGAAATTGGGACATCGGTTCAACGTCGGTTTCACGCTGTTGCTGCTCGCGGGCATTGGCTGGCTGACTGCCTCGGCCTATATCGAAGACCACCGAGCGAAGTGGACCGATCGGGCGCAGTTCGCCGAGGTCGAGACGCAAATCCAGCAATTTGGTGGCGACGACAAAAAGATGGAGCAGTTCTTCAGTGGCGATCAGCAAAAGATCGCCGAATTCCGCCGCCAGAAAGTGGCCTTTGAAAAATATCGGAAGTCAGACGACTATTTGAAGGCCGTCGCTCTCGCCAACGACGACGCCGAGCGAGCAATGGAACTCGCGGGCCGCGCCGAGCGCATTCCGCCGACGGGCGCATTGAACATGCTGCGCGAGGATTCCAAGACCCAAGGGGGGCGATTGTTCTATCAGCATTGCGCGAGCTGCCACATGGTTTTCGACCCGGATCTGCCGCCGGCCGAAATCCACAACAAGGATCAACTGGCCAGGGCGACCGCGCCGAATCTCTACGGTTTCGCCAGTCGCCGCTGGCTCGAACGGCTGCTCGACCCCAAGCTGATCGCCGGCCCGCAATTCTTCGGCAATACGAAGCACAAGAAGTCCGACATGGTTGATTTCGTGACCGATCGGCTCCACGATCCCAAGCTGTGGAAGCCGGACGAGGTCAAGCAGGTGGTGGCAGCGCTGTCGGCCGAAGCGGACCTGCCGGCGCAGAAGGTCCTTGACCAGACTGAACAAGATCCGATCGGGAAGGGCCAGGCGCGCCTCAAAGACACCGATCGCTGCGGCGAATGCCATCGCTTCCGCGACAACGGAGTTGAGTTAGGCAGCGCGCCCGATTTGACCGGTTACGGTTCCAACGAGTGGCTCGTCGCGTTTATCGGCAATCCGTCGCACAAGCGGTTTTACGGCACGACCAACGATCGTATGCCGGCCTTCGCGAAAGATGCCGATCCGAGCAAGAATCGTCTGAGCCCCAAGGAAGTCCGGTTTCTCGTCAACTGGCTTCGCGGCGACTGGGATGCGCCGGCTGACGGGCCATGAACCGGTGCAATTGGCCTGCGCGCCAGCTAGAATGGTGATCCAGCAGCCAACTCTGGGATCTCGAGATAGTCCTCCATGCATCAACACCATTCGACGGAAATCGCCTATTCCCTGGTCGAGCGCCTGGCGCAGGGGAAAGCGCTGCGGCAGCGCGTGCCGCGAACTTCTCACGCCCAGTGGTCGAAGTCGCCCGATCGTCCCGATCCGATCGAAATGCTCGAGCAGACGAGCGTGGGGCGGTTGCCGGAACTTGTGCCGATCCGGTATGGCCGCATGGTCCGTTCGCCGTTCACATTTCTGCGCGGATCCGCCGCGGCGATGGCCTACGATCTGGCGGCGACGCCGACCACCGGCATCCGAGTGCAGCTCGGCGGCGATTGCCATCTGAATAACTTTGGCGCATTCGGCACTCCCGAGCGGAACCTGATCTTCGACGTGATGGATTTCGACGAAACGCTTCCCGGCCCTTGGGAGTGGGATCTCAAGCGGCTCGCGGCGAGCTTCGTCGTGGCCGGCCGCTCGATCGGCGTGGCCAAGCGCGATTGCGAAGACGCGGCCGTGGCGGTCGCCCGCACGTATCGCGAGCGAATGCGCGGGTATGCGGAGATGCGGGCGATCGAAGTTTGGTACGCGCACATCGACGCCACCGTGGTGATGGACCTGGCCCGCGTGTCAGACAATCGCCGCGCTCGGCAGCCGACGCTGGCAAAGGCCCGGTCGCAAGTTGCCAGCCATATCTTTCCCCGCATGACCGAGGTGGTCGATGGCCATCGGCGGATCGTCGACCGCCATCCCCTGGTGTTTCATCCCAAGCACGATGGCCGCTTCGAGGAGGAGATGCACACGTTCTTCAAGCGGTATCGCGAGTCGCTTTCCGGCGACCGCCGCTTTCTGTTGTCGCGATATCGCATCGTCGACGTGGCGATGAAAGTGGTCGGCGTGGGGAGCGTCGGCACGCGCTGCGCGGTGATCTTGCTCCTGGCCGATGACGATGATCCAATCTTTTTGCAATACAAAGAGGCCGGCGAATCGGTGCTCGCCCCCTATGCCGGCAAGAGCCAATACGCCAACCAAGGGCAGCGAGTCGTCGCCGGGCAGCGGATGATGCAGTCCTCCAGCGATATTCTGCTCGGCTGGTCCGCGGAAGAAGGACGCGATTTCTATTTCCGCCAGCTTCGCGACATGAAGGCCGTAATCAACATCGATGGTCTGTCGGCCTCGGCCCTGATCGATTACGGCGAAATGTGCGGCTGGGCGCTGGCCCGCGCTCACGCCAAGTCGGGCGACGCCGGATTGATCAGCGGCTATCTGGGCAAGAGCGACGTGTTCGATCGCGCGATCGCGACATTCGCGCGCGACTACGCGGACGTGACGGAGCAAGACCACGCCGCCATGCTCGCCGCCGTGAAATCCGGCCGGATAAAGGCCGAGAGCGAAGATGCCGCGTGAAAATGCCGCGGCCTGCTACCGCTGATAGGTCCCGACGATCTCCCCTTGCTCCAAGATATGTCCGCTCATTGCGGCAAGGAGGGCTTTCTTGTCGAGGCCCGATTCCAGATCGAGCGGTTTGTCGAGCGCGTAGAGCGTGAAGTGGTAGTGATGCACGCCGTGCCCTGGCGGCGGCATCGGGCCGCGGTAGCCCGTGTGATCGCTCGGGAACGAATTCACTCCCTGGAGAACGCCAGCCGGCTGCGGCGGACGCTCTTTGCGCGGAATGCCCTCCGCGAGCGATTTCGTTTCGGCTGGAATCTTATAAAGCACCCAATGCACCCACGGTTCTTTCGTCGGGGCGTCGGGATCGTCGCAAATCAGAGCAAGTTCTTTGGCCCCTGCCGGCACGCCGGACCATGAGAGCGGCGGAGAGCGGTCGGCTCCTTCGCCCGTGTACATCTTCGGAATCGCTTCGCCGGCTTTGAACGCTTCGCTGGAAACGGTGATCGACATCTTGGTGCCTCCGGGAGATTGACTGGCCGCCGCGGATACGGATGGCCCACCGCCGGTTTGCCCGCAACCGGTCGCGCCGCTGACGACGAGTGCGAGAAATGATGAAACCGCGAGCGCAATCGCGCGATCTCGCCGCAAGCGGGCGGGGCGAATCGTGGTTGTCATGGGAAACTTGGTAACTAGGAAACGCGGATGCCGTTAATCAATTCCTCCAGTGTCTTGAAATTGACCGGCTTGGTGAGATGAAAATCGAAGCCGGCTTCCATCGCGCGATGGCGATCCTCGTCGCGGCCGTAACCGGTGGTGGCGATGATTCTCACCTGTTCGCCGTTGGCGCTCTGCCGTATGCGCTTGGCGATTTCATAACCATCCATGCCGGGCAGGCCGATGTCCAAGAGGACCACTTGCGGATCAAAATCATTGAATGCCGTAAGCGCTTCCGCGCCGTCGCCAGCGGTGCAAATCTCATGACCGCGGACTGCGAGCAGCAGTTTCAACGTCGTCACCGCATCGGCACTATCGTCGACGATCAAGATTCGCAGTCCCCCAGCGCAGCGAGCGGCGCCCGACGGAACGCCCGCCGGCGACTCGCTTGACTCCGGCCAAACGGCCAGCGGCAGCCGGACGACGAATTCGCTCCCGCGTCCCAAACCTTCGCTAAGAGCTTCGATTGAGCCGCCGTGGAGTTCAACCAGCCGTTTGGCCAGGGCCAAGCCGAGGCCAAGTCCTCCTTCGCTGCGCGCGAGCCCTTGATCAACCTGATAGAACGACTCGAACAATCGCGGAATCGATTCGGCCGCTAGGCCGCGCCCCTGGTCGCGAACGCGGACGATGGCTTCTGCGTCGACCCGCTCGCATTGAACTTCAATCCGCCCCCCCGCCCCCATGAATTTGGCGGCGTTGTTCAACAGATTGCAAAAGACCTGTTCGATGCGCGCCGCATCTCCCGAGATCGAGAGCGGTTCATTGGAGTGCGAAACGGAAAGCGTTTGCCCACGGGAATGAATCATCGGGAGGGTTGTGTCGATGGCGCGCTGGATCGCCGTGGAAAGCTCCACCGGCTCTCTGCGGACGGTGATCTTTCCGCGCGTAATTCGCGAGACATCGAGCAGATCGTCCACCAGCCGGGCCAACATATCCACCTGCCGATCGATCACCTCGATCGCCAGCCCTTTGTCCGGCACGTTCGAACCGAAAAGTTGCAGCAATTGCACCGCGCCGCGAATCGGTGCCAGCGGATTGCGCAGCTCGTGGGCCAGCATCGCCAGGAATTCGTCCTTTTGACGATTGGCCTCGCGCAGCGCCCGTTCGGCTCGCTGCTGCTCGGTGACATCGATCGCGGCGCAGGCCAGCCCGACCAGCCGACCGTCCGCATCCCGGATCGGTTCGGCGGTCAGGTCGAAGGCGCACGGATTGCCGAAAATCGAGAGAAAGAAGGTCCGCCGCGCGCCGCGGCCGGTCCGCAATACTTCGGACTTGAATTCAACGAGTTCCGCCGCCGCCTCGGGCGCGTAGATTTCAGCCAACTCCAGATCGGTCTTTCCGATGATGGAGCCCGTGGGAATCTGCCCCAGCGGATTGTGAATCGAGGTGAAGCGAAGCTGATCGTCGTGGGTGAACAAGACCACCGGCACCTTGTTTAGCACGAGCCGAAATCGATCTTGAATCTCGGGCGGATATGTCGCGCCGAGCCAATCGACTACCCCGACGTTCTTGCTCGCGTCTTGCGCCCGATCGGTGCGCTGTTTTAAGGACATGACCGAGCTTTCCACGTCCGAGAAAACGAGGCGATACCAAGCCGAAGCTTCTCCTCCGCGGCTCCGGGCGGCAGAGCCGACGCGGCCACGCCGTCGCGGACTTTCCCGATTCTACGCGACCTCGCTTGCCACCGGCAACGAAAATTGTCGGTATCCCCACGAGAGTGGGAGAAACGACGGCGATGCCAGTCGTCCCGTGGCGGCGCCCTCAGAACTCGGCATGCAAACGTAGACTGCCGATGACAACGGGACCGCGGTCTTGGTTGTAACCCGGATCGCCGATTAGCTGCAAATCCGGCGTGATCCAGATTTGCTTCTTCTTGAACTTGAAAGCATAAAAGGTCTCGAAGGCGACTTCCGGGGCGTAATTCAGCCGGCCGTCCCCCAGCTCGAACCCCAATCCGCCGGCGGCGAGATAGTTGCGGTGCGGCGCCGACAGGCCGTCGATAGCCACGCCGCTGCCGATCGCGTCATCCGCGCGGCACCATTTGGTCCCCTTCAAGAGCAGACCGAAGTTGATTGTGCGATCACATTCCGTGAACGCCCACGTTTCCGTGTGACCGTCGTCCCAGCCCCAGCGGAGGAAGCCACCGAGGTCTTTGCCGAACTCTTGCTCCAAGCTGATCCCGTAGCCGTATTTCGATGAATACTTGCGCGTATTTGCGATATTCAGGCCAAACACCGGATCGAATGTCGCTTCGTTGTAGTTGCCCATGTCGGCGCGGTTCCAATAGACTAGAAATCGCGCTTTCCCGGGGTGATCGAAGAGTCGATAGCGCGTTTCGAGTTCCCACGCTTGGCCGTGAGCCTCGTCGAAATGAGGATCCAAATCGGGGCCGTTCGCCACCAACGGCTCGGCGAATAGGCCATACCGAAAGGCCCAGTTCGCCTCATTCAGTTCAATCACGCCGCCATAGGTGTAGCCGCGCGTGTCGGCTGGATAGTCCCAAGCCGCATTGTATTCGAGGGCCCAGTTCATGAACTGGCTACGGGCATCGTGGCTATACGCGTTTCCATCGAAGAAATCCTCGGCCGCGAACTTGCCGAGATAGACTGTCAAGCGCGAGACATCCCGGGACCCCGCCAGGGCATTCGGTCCCGACTCAACTTTCTCCTGATCGCCGCCGAAACCGAGCGTTTGCGCTACGTAAAGATGTGAGACGTACGGAGTCGGCGCCGGCTTGCCGACCCGCTGAATGTCGCCGTTGGGAAATGCGGCGACGCCGAACACGTCGCTCAGCCCCAGTCCGCCGGAGATTTCCGGATCGAAATAGAGTTCACCTCCATCCCACAACCGCAAACCCATAAACAGAGTGGCCGTCTCCGAGGTCGCTAGCTCATTTTCGGATAGGAAACTGTGCGGCCCGCTGTACGGCGAATGAAACGTGCCGTGCCACTGCGAGATCACCGTCCCTTGGCCGAAGACATTGAACGTTTCTTCTTTGCTCTGGTCGCCGGTCTCGCTCTTGTTGGCGGATTCGACTTCCTCGCCGCCGGGCAGCTTTGACTGGTCGTTGCCGCCATTGCATGCGGCATCGGCGCGGAAGGCCGCGTCCACAGGATTGGCCGCAGGCATTTGGGCGCACACGGTGCCGATCCCAATGCCCAATGCCACGATCACCACCGCGAACAAAGCGAGCGCAATCCGAATGCGGAGACTAGCCGGTGTTCGTTCCATCGATCATCCGTGACCAATTCGAATAAATCTGTCCGGCTTATACGGCTTGCGGGAACTTTTTGGGTCGGTAAAGCCGCAACAAAGACTCCGAATGCGGAATTGCGCGAATCCGTGCTAGTGTTCGAGACGAGCCAATCTGATCTCGCGCAGCAATCGCGCCGTTTGTTTCGGCCCAATCCGTAAAATGTGCCAACCACGACGTCGGGAGCGGCTGCCTCGGCCGACGATCCTTCCGATTACTCGGCGGAATACCTTTGGGGAAAAAAGAAATCCAACCCGCTGGACAGGAAGGGGTGGCGGCGCGGTAAAATGGCCGGTAGGGCGAGGCTGGTTCAACGCTGGTCCCGCCACACGTCCGAAACGTCAGATCAAGCTTCATTCGGAGCAGAATTGGCTTTGAACCGCGGAAGATCGGCCGGGCTGTGGATTCTCCTGGGAATAGGGGCGACGCTGGTCGGCTGCGGCAAGGGGGACGGAGCAACGCGGCTGCCGGTGGTCGGCGCCGTTTGGCTTTCCAGCGGAGAAAAACTGACCGGTTCGATCACCTTTGTCCCCGCTGCGGGCCATCGTGGCCCGGCGGCAACGACGACGCTGGTCGATGGCAACTATCGCTTCGATCGCAGCAACGGGCCGACGGCCGGTCCCCATCGGGTGATTGTGCGGCGGGTCATCTCCAAGAGTAGAATGCTAGAGGGCTTAGCCAGCAAACAGCCGAAGGACGTCAAGCCCGCGCCGGCCAGGGATTCTAAGATGGAATGGACGCTGTTCGTCGATGTCGCGGAGAACCGCGCTCGGTGCGATTTCGCGTTGGAGCCATAGCCGCCAAGGGGCCCACAGCCATGCCGCGACATGCTTCCGCCAAACTCGGCTTTACGCTCGTCGAGCTGCTCGTCGTCATCGCGATTCTTGGCATCCTGATCGGGCTATTGCTGCCTGGCTTGCAAGCCACGCGGGAGGCCGCGCGGCGGACCCAGTGCCAGAATAATCTCCGGCAATATGGATTCGCATTGCAGCACTTCCACAATGCATTCAAGACCTTCCCCGTCGGAAATGTCCAAGATCGCTGGTGGGGCTTTCAGGCCAAGCTCTTGCCGTTCATGGAGTCAAAGGACGTCTATCAGATGATCGACTTTGGCGGGTTTATCTGGGGTCGTCCGCGTACCTGCTTTGAATGGTGCGGCGCCCAGCCACCAGAATTGGACCCCGCCAACAGGGTCCTCAGCGTCGACAAGTGCCCGGACGATCCGAGCGCCGGCAGCATCTACCCCGATTCAGTTTTCGGAAACTTCGGTTGCACCAATTATCTCGGGATGATGGGAACGTCGTCGACGGCGAATGACGGAATCTTGTTTTACGCCGGCAGCGTGCGGCTGAGCCAAGTCACAGATGGTTCCTCACACACAATCATCATGGGAGAGCGTGGGGTTTCGAATAATCTCTGGGGATGGCCTTATTGCGGCTATGGGGACGGCACCGGAGACGGTGATAATCTTTGCAGCACGCAACTGGGCCTTTGCCCCGGGGCGCCCGATGGCAGCCATAATTTTCACTTTTGGAGCTACCATCCTGACCTCGTGCTGTTCTCGTTTGCAGACACGTCCGTGCATTCGCTTGATTACGAGATCGATTTCCAGCTTTTCCAGGCGCTATCGACGCGGGCTGGAGGCGAAACGGTGAGCGTGCCGTAGGAGCGAGACTTTTGGAGTTCAGCCTTTAGGCTGTGACGCGCAGGCTAAAGCCTGAACTCCAACACGGCGGTTTGCAAGCGAACCGGCTGACGAATCCGATCTCAAATCTCTGGCCGTTAAATACTGAAACT
The DNA here is from genome assembly GCA_035939775.1 of Pirellulales bacterium. Classification (NCBI taxonomy): domain Bacteria; kingdom Pseudomonadati; phylum Planctomycetota; class Planctomycetia; order Pirellulales; species Pirellulales bacterium. The sequence continues at coordinate 84,057 of DASZFO010000159.1, forward strand.
TCCCACAACCGCCGGTCAGTAATTGAAGCGCAGCCCGCGGTCGTGCAACTCGGCGACGAGGGCGGGCGTGCTCGTGTACTGGACGGCATCGAAGCCCGCCTCACGCGCCCCGGTGACGTGTCCGAGGATATCGTCGCAGAAGAGGATTTCTCCCGGGGCGACGCCCGCCAGCTCGGCCGCCGCTCGATAGATTTTCGGATCGGGCTTGAGCGCTCCGATCTGAAAGCTAAGCGCGAACACGGTGAACGCCGCCGGCAGGATTCCGTAGTCCGAGTTCATCAGGCGCTGCCAATCGCACTCGCAGGTGTTGGAAAGGATTCCGAGCCGAAAGCCGGCGTCTTCCAGCGCCGTGATCACGGGCAGCAACGAATGATTCAGTTCGAAGATGTCGCTGGCCGCGTGAAAGAATCGATCGGCCTTGGGGCTAGCGCCGGTCGTGCGGCAGAATTCAGCGTGGAAATCGTGGCTTGAAATCTCCCCGAGACCATATCGCCGGCTCAATTCGCTGTCGAACACCGCCGCGAATACTTGCTCGGGCGGAATGCCGGCCACCTCCGCGATCTGCCGGCATCCCTTGAGATGATCGAATCGCGCGACGACGTTGCCGAGATCGAAGTAGAGGAACATCGTCGGAAGGTTAGAGGTCGGAGGTCGGAGGTCGCGGGGGCGGAGTCAAGCGGCGGCGATCATCGACCTCCGACTTCCGATCTCCGACCTCTTCATTTCGAGGCAGTCTAAGAGCTTATCCGAAAACCGCTGGGCAAAGGGGACAGTCCCCGTTTTGCTCCGCGGACTTCGCAAAAGGGGGACAGTCCCCGGCGGTTTTCGGATCGGCTCTAAAACTCGCGAATCACTAGGTCCTTATACCACGCTTCGCTGGCGGGGCCGCTGTGGATTTGCAGGCCGATCAATCCTTTCTGTTCCAGTTTTTCGTCCGGCTCGGTGTAATCGACCGTCTTCAGGCCGTTGAGCCAAAGCTGGATGTGCCGGCCCTCGCAGCGGATCACGTAGTCGTTCCAATCGTTGAGCTTGAGCACCTTCTTGAGTTCATCGGCGTCCGGCCCGATCAAAGTCTTCCTTCGCCTCGATTCGTCGTACAAGCTGCCCCAATACTGCTGGCCCATGTCGGCTTGGTAGCCAATCATTTCACTATTGTTCGGCAGGCGGCGGCTACGAATTTGGATTCCGCCATTGGCCGAGGTCGCGCCGGTCAATTTCACCTTCAGCCGCAATTCAAAATCGCCGTACTCTTTCGTCGTGGCGAGAAACTCATTTCGCGGCAGTGTCGCTTTCAACGACCCGCCGACGATCGCCCCGTCCTCGATCCGGAACACCTTCAAATCCCCTTCCCAGCCATTGAACGTTTTGCCATCGAACAGCGCGATCGCTTGGCCCTTCTCGGTCGCATCGGCGCCGAAACTAATCGGAACGTGAGCCGCCAACGAGCCACCCATCAATCCGCAAAAGGCAACCCAAAAGAATCCGCCCAATCGATTGTTCATGGAAGTCCTCCTCGGTCTCATTCGCCTTCGGTTCGCTACGGATGCACGGTAGGGTGCGTCAAGGCTCTGCGCAGACGCACCGCGCCGGAACGTGGGGCCAATTCTGCTACAAACGACGGTGCGTCAGCGCGGACCTGACGCACCCTACCCACGCGCCCCTCATCCCTCGCCCCTCGTACCTTCCCAAGATAGAATGAACCTCCGTCAAGGTAAACCCGCCCGCGAGCAAACGCATGGCCGCCCAATTGAATAAGTACAGTTCCCGAATCACCCAGCCGAAGTCGCAGGGGGCCTCGCAAGCCATGCTCTACGCCACCGGTATGAGCGAAGCCGACATGCAAAAGCCGCAGGTCGGCATCGCTAGCATGTGGTACGACGGCAACTCCTGCAACATGCACCTGAACCGGCTCGCCGATCTCGCGAAAGAAGGCGTCGTCGCGGCTGGGATGGTCGGGATGCGGTTCAACACGATCGGCGTGAGCGACGGGATCTCGATGGGAACCGACGGAATGAGCTATTCGCTCCAATCGCGCGATTTGATCGCCGATTCGATCGAGACCGTGATGCAGGCCCAATGGTACGACGCGAACATTTCGCTCCCCGGTTGCGATAAGAACATGCCTGGCTGCCTGATTGCGATGGGGCGGCTCAATCGGCCCTCGCTGATGATCTATGGGGGCACGATCCGCGCCGGGCATCTTGACGGTGAGACGCTCGATATCGTCTCCGCCTTTCAATGCTATGGTGAATACATTGCCGGCCGCATGGACGACTGGAAGCGGCAGGACATCGTCCGTCATGCTTGCCCTGGCGCGGGCGCTTGCGGCGGAATGTACACGGCCAACACGATGGCCTCGGCGATCGAGGCCCTGGGGATGAGTCTGCCCTACAGTTCCTCGACGCCTGCCGAGGATCCGAAGAAGCTCGACGAATGCTTTCGCTCCGGCGCCGCGATCCGCAATCTGCTCGAGCGCGACATCAAGCCGAGCGACATCATGACCCGCCGGGCATTCGAAAACGCGATGACCGTCGTGATGGCCGTCGGCGGCTCGACGAATGCCGTGCTGCACTTGATCGCGATGGCCCGAGCCGTCGGCGTGCCCCTCGGGATCGACGACTTCCAGAATACGAGCGATCGCGTCCCATTTCTGGCCGATCTGAAGCCGAGCGGCCGGTTCGTGCAAGAAGATCTGCAACAGATCGGCGGGATTCCCGGCGTGATGAAGTATCTGCTCGAGAAGGGCTATCTCGACGGCGGCTGCCTGACGGTGACCGGCCGAACCCTGGCCGAGAATCTAGCCGACCTGCCGGGGTTGACGCCGGGGCAGAAGATCATCCATCAGGTCGAGGATCCGATCAAGCCGACCGGGCACATCCGCATCCTCCGCGGCAATCTCGCGCCGGACGGAGCGGTTGCAAAAATCACGGGCAAGGAAGGAACGCGATTCGCCGGGCCGGCACGAGTCTACGACTCGGAGGAAGCGATGCTCGCCGCGCTCGAGAAAAACGAGATACGCAAGGGAGACGTGGTCGTGATCCGCTTCGAGGGTCCGAAAGGCGGCCCCGGAATGCCCGAGATGCTCACGCCCACCTCGGCCATCATGGGCGCGGGGTTGGGTAACGAAGTCGCGCTATTGACCGACGGGCGGTTTTCGGGTGGATCGCACGGATTCATCGTCGGCCACATCACTCCGGAGGCCCAGGAAGGCGGCCCATTGGCGCTCGTGCGAAACGGCGACACGATCGTGATCGATGCGGCCAAGAGCCTGTTAGAAGTTGAGCTGAGCGCCGACGAAATATCCCGCCGCCGCGCTGCCTGGAATGCCCCGCCCTACAAGGCGACGCGCGGTACGCTGTACAAGTACATCAAGAACGTCAAGAACGCCTCGGAAGGTTGCGTTACTGACGAATGACCCACCACCGCTCCGAGCGGCGCTCGAGAATCGGGAATTGACCGAATCCGTGGCGTTTCGATAATGGGTGGCATTGGCCGGGCCCTTCGGTTCGCAAGCGAACCGGCCGACGAGAGGTTTTCCCGCGTCCACACGCTCCCATTTTCTCCCCTTTACTTTCTCGCATATTCCGATGCCTTCTTCAGATTCCACCGACGTCGTTGTCATTGGCGGCGGGCCGGCTGGTTCCACCGCTTCGACTCTCATCGCCGAGCATGGGCTTCAGGTGCAGCTTTTCGAGCGCGAGCGGTTCCCGCGATTTCATATTGGCGAATCGCTGATCCCCGAGACGTATTGGGTGCTCAAGCGGCTGGGAATGCTGCCGAAAATGAAGGCCAGCCATTTCGTCAAGAAATACAGCGTGCAGTTTGTTAATCAGCACGGCAAGCTCTCCGAGCCGTTCTATTTCATGGAGCACAAGCCGCACGAGTGCTCGCAAACTTGGCAAGTGGTCCGCAGCGAGTTCGACGCCATGCTGCTCGACAACGCGGCGGAGCACGGCGTGAAGGTTCACCAGGGAACGCGGGTGTTGGAGGTGTTGTTCGAGGGAGATCGGGCCGTCGGCGTCAAAGTCGCGGATGAAAGCGGCGCGGAGCGCGAGGTCCGCGCGAAGGTCGTGGTCGATACGAGCGGACAGAGTTCGATGCTCATCAATCGTTTCCAACTTAAAGTGCCCGATCCCAAATTGAACAAGGGGGCCGTGTGGACCTATTTTGAAGGGGCCTATCGCGATTCGGGGCGCGACGAAGGAGCCACGCTCGTCCTGCAAGTGAAAGACAAGAAGGGCTGGTTCTGGTATATCCCGCTGCACGACAACATCGTCAGCGTCGGCGTAGTGGCGTCGTTCGATTATCTATTCAAAAATCGCGGCGATCATGAGACGATTTACAACGAGGAACTCGACCGCTGTCCAGCCGTGAAAGAGCGCGTGTCGATCGGTCGCCGGGCCTCGCGATTTTACGCCACCAAGGATTATTCCTACCGAGCCAGCCGCGCGGCGGGAGACGGCTGGGTGTTGGCCGGTGATGCGTTCGGCTTTCTCGATCCGCTGTATTCGTCCGGAGTTCTCTTGGCGCTGAAATCGGGTGAGTTGGCGGCCGACGCGGTTGCCGAAGGGATCGCCAAGGGAGACACTTCCGCCGCGCAATTGGGCAAATGGATGCCGGATTTCGTCAAGGGAATGGACCGCATGCGGCGGCTGGTCTGCGAATACTACGATGGCTTCAGCTTCGGCCGCTTTGTCCGCCGTTATCCGCACCTCAAGGGCTTGCTCACCGATCTGTTGATCGGAGATCTGTTCAAGGACGAACTGGACCAAGTGATCGAGCCGATGGACGCAGTTCGCGCCGAAATGGCGCTGGCGGATTAGCCGGCAGATGTAGATGTAGGGTGCGTCCAGCGAAGCGCTGACGCGCCGGCGCGGCATGGTGCATCCGCGCTTCGCTTGACGTACCCTACGCTTACTTGCTCGGGATCAGTTCCACGCAGGCCAGGCGATCCTTGCCGCGAACGTAGAGCAAGCCGTGCGACAGGATTGGGGCGGCCCAGCACGGGTAGGTGAGGAGTTTTCGATCTGGGAAATCGACGCCTCCGATCGGCTCGTCTTTGGTCATGAGCACCGCTTTCGCCACCGGATCGAATTTCTCCGGATTCGCGCGGACCAAGAGCAACTGCCCAGCCTCGGTGAGGCAGACAAAGTGGCCATCGACGTGGAGGAGCGAAGTGCGGGTCAGATCCGGCTCGCTCCATTTCACCTTTCCGGTCGCAAACTCAATACAGCGCAGATCGGCGCTGTCGGGCTGCCGGCCGCTGGAGCCGTACAGAAAGCCGTCGACGTAAATCGGCGTGTTCCAGTGCAGCTTCATCGCTTTCTCGTCGCGGATTCCGGGTGGATCGCGCCACACCACGTCGTAGCCGCCCGGATGCACACGCAACAGCGAGCTGCCAACCTGATAGCACTCGGAGATGAACACAGTGTCGTCGACCACCACGGGGCTGCTCGCGTTGACGCTTTCGAGCAGCTTTGCTCGCCACGGATAATGGAAATCCTGCTTGCCAGTCAGCGGATCGAAGCCGATCAGGCCGCCGCGGGCGAAGACGAAGCACCACCGCCGGCCACCGATGGCCGCTAGCGTGGGGCTGGAGTAGGAAGCCAGCTCGTCGCTGAACCGGTATTTCACTTTGCCTGTCCGCTTGTCGAACGCGACCACGGCGCTTCCATCTCCCTTCGCTTGATCGATTCGCGGCGCGGAATCGGGATCTGCGCTCGCCGGGCTGCCGCCGATCTGCACGATCAGCAGGTCGCCTTCGATCGCTGGCGTGCTGCCGACACCGAAGAAATTCTGCACCACGTGAAACTGCTTCGCCGTATCGACACTCCACAATCGCTTGCCGTCGACGACGCTCAGGCAATTGAGCATCCCGTCAGGGCCAAAGATGTACACGCGGTCGTCATCCACGATCGGCGAGGCGCGCGGTCCGCCATCGTAGTCGTACATATCCTGGTAATCCGTGGGATAGGTGAACTCCCAGAGGGGTTTGGCCGTCTCGCTCTCGACGCACCGCAGCCGGGCGTCGTGCACCGTGCGATCGAACACGTACAGCCGGCCGCGGCTGATCGCCGGCATGCAGTAGCCCATCGCCAGGCGCATCTGCCAAACCAAACGCGGCCCCTGCTCGGGCCATTGCGTCAGAATGCCGCGCTCCGGCGATTTGCTGTCGCCGGTCGGCCCGAGGAACCGCGGCCAATCGACCCCTTGCTTGCGAGTTCCCAAATCCGGCACATCCGCCCCGCGGATCGATTGCTCCGCCGAAACGATCATGGCCAGGACCGCAACGATCGTCAGAATCCTGCGCATAAGTTTCTCCGTTGTTGACGTAGAATACTGTATACCTTAAGACGGCAAAGTGCAAAGGATGAAAGACCGGCAGGTCAGTCCTTTCGTACTTTGTACTTCGTACTTCGTATTTGTTCCCATGCTTGTCATCGAACCCAACATTCGCGTTCCGCTCGCCGAGTTCGAGTTCACATTCGTTCGCAGCGCCGGTCCCGGCGGACAGAACGTGAACAAGGTGAATACGAAGGCAGTGCTGCGCTGGCCGGTGGCCGCCAGCCCGAGCCTGCCCGACGCAGTGCGCAGCCGATTCACCACAAAGTACGGCAATCGGCTGACCGGTGCGGGGGAACTCGTCCTCAGCAGTCAGCGATTCCGCGATCAAAGCCGCAACCGCGCCGATTGCTTGGAGAAAGTCGAGCAAATGTTGGCCAGCGTTGCGACCGCGCCCAAGAAGCGCAAGCGCACGCGGCCTACTTTGGCCAGTCGCGAGCGGCGGCTCGTCGAAAAGCGCCACCGCTCCGAGCACAAGCAACTCCGTCGCAACCGACCAGACGATTAGCTCAAGAACTCCTCGACGGCATCGCGCATCAAGTCCGTGTCCGGTTCCAGACCTGTCCAAATCCGAAACGCGATCGCCGCTTGGTTCACGAGCATCCCCATGCCGTCCAGTGTGCGGCATTCCTGGGCCTTCGCCTCCCGCAAGAGCCGCGATTCCGACGGGTTGACAATCACATCAGCGACGATCAGGCGAGGGCGCAGCGTATCGAGCGCAATCGGCGCCCGCGCTTGCGGATCGCCAATGCCGATCGACGTGGCGTTCACGAGCACGTCGGTCGCTTCCGGCAGATGAAAGTTCCCGTCCCAAACGACGAAACGGGCCGGCACATGGACTTTATCGTTCAGCAGGTTGGCCAACTCCTGTCCGCGGTCGATACTGCGATTGACCACCACGACCTCGGCCGCACCGGCCAGGCCAAGCTCGACCGCAATCGCCCGCGCCGCCCCGCCCGCTCCAAGAACCACGAATCGTTTTCCAGCCGGATCGACGAGCGTCCGCAGACTTTGCAAGAAACCCTTGCCGTCGGTGTTTTCGCCGATGAGCCGGTCGTTCTGCCGCTTCCAGCAATTGACCGCCCCCATTAAGCGGGCAGACTCGGTGAGATCGTCGAGCAGCGGGACAATGGCCACCTTGTGCGGCATCGTTAGATTCCCGCCGCGAAACCCCATCGCCCGCATTCCGCGCACCGCGTCGGCCAGCTTCTCAGGGGCGACCTCGAACGTCAGATACCGCCAGTCCAGCCCGGCCCTCGCGAATGCTTTCTCCATCACATACTGCGTCGGATTCCCCGCGACGGGATAGCCAAACAAGGCGACGATCTGTTGCAGCGATGCGTTGGACACGGCGAGTAACGAGCGCGGAGAGTTGAGAGTCGTGAGGTGTGCTGAGTGATCTTCCGGCGGTCAAGTTTAGTCTCGATGTCCTCATCTTCTCGTGAAATACCAATGCTTGCAACCGCGAGTGACGATGGATCGGGCGAGAGTGTCCGTCGTAACTGAATTCGCCAAGAATTCAGCTATCGCTTTCGATCAAAGAATTCTGGCGACTTCCGCTGCGGCTTACGGCGTCCACAATTTGGCGGTTGAATGAGACGTCGGCGGCGCGCCGATTCGCCGTGCTTTGATTCTCACGTACGGCGCGACGTAGCGGCTGCGGTGAGCGAAGGCGCCAACCGGCGCTTGTGCATCGCCGTGGAGCGGTTCGATCACGTCTTCGATCACGAAGCCGGCACGGCAGAGACCGCCGAGCAGCTCTTCCCAGCGGTGAAGGAATTCGAGCGTACCCGGCTCGCGGTGCGGGCTGCCATCGACCGCCGGCAAAGGACCAGCACGATAATATGGCTCGATGAGTTCGTAGCCATTGGCCGAAGGGGACGTATCGGCTTGCAGGCTTGTTGGCTGTTTATGCTGGCTGACGTATAGCCCACCGGCGGCGGTCACGCGGGCGACTTCACGATACACGGCCGCGATGTCCGGCACATAACAAGTGCTCACCGGATGGATCACGATGTCGAAGCTGCCGGCGGAGAGCATCGAGAGGTTATCCATCGAGGTCTCGACGGTGTGGACATCCAAACCCCTCTCCGCGGCCACTTGGCGGTCGAGCGCAAGCATCTCAGCACTGAGATCGACGACCGTCACGATCGCGCCGGCCGCGGCGTAGAGGGCGCTCTGTCGCCCGCCGCCGGCCGCGAGGCAAAGCACGCGCCGCCCGACGATGCTCGATCCGAGCCAGCCGCCGCCATCCACCGCGGCCAACGGATTGGCGAATTCGGCGTCGTCCGCCGGGCGCGTGAATCGCTGCCGCTGGCGAACCAGCGAGTCCCAGGCGCGGCGGTTGTGATCGCGAATGGGCAAGGCAGGGTCGGAGGCCGGAGGTCAGACGTCGGAGATCGGAGGTTAGTCGTTAGCCGGTTCGCTTGCGAACCGGAGGATACGTGCGCCGGAGATCAGATGTCGGATATTGAAGTGTGGCACTTTGTCCCCGCCAGAAGTGCCACGATCGCGAGTATCAGCAACGCGCACGACGACGGCTCCGGAACGGTGACAGGATTCATTCCGACCCCGGGAACGCTTGTCAACGAAACGCCATCGAACGCACGCGCTGCTTTAGGTTCGGCGATCGCCGGGGTCAAGTCAATGCCTTCGCCGAACGGGGACATCGGCGTGAGAGAATTGGCGAGAATCATGGCCGATGCACCAGCATCCAGCGGATTACCCGAGGCATCGGACGGAGCGATTGTTAATCGGGCGAAGCTCGTCGCGCTGCCGCCGATTACTAGCGCGGTTTGATTGATGTGATCGGCCGATAGATCGCTGCCGCCGTTCACCATCGTAGCCCCCGCGCCGTCAATCCCGCCGACCGCTTGATTCGTGCCCGAGACAATCAGCCCCGGCGCCGCACTATCGTTGATGACACGAGCGCGATTTCCGCCTGCGGCGCCGAGCGCCGAGACGGCGCCGGCCAATTCGAGCGTCGCGCCAGGGGCGATCGTGACGGTGGCTTCCGCGCCGACTATCGCAACTCCGGAGGCGATTTGAAAACGGAGCCGCCCGCCGTCAATCGCCGTATTGCCGGCATATGTGTTCGGGCCGGTGATCGTGAGCGACCCATTTCCTTCCTTGCTCAGGGTCCCGCCGCCGCTGACAGGCCCACTGACCGTGAGCGTGTCGGACGCGTTTTGCAGCGTGATATCGGTGTCGCTGGCCAGCACTACCGGTGTCGCAATCTCGTGGCCGCCGCCGGTCACGTTGATCGCCGCGATCGCGGCACTCACTTGCATCGTCAATGCGCTCGCACCGCTCACTGTGTATTTCTGCGAGCTATCCATCGACAGTGTTCCGAGCGTGACTGGTAGGTCGAGCGTGACAGTTCGCGGCGCCGTGATGGCATTGCCGAACACCGCCTGCTGATCGACGCCGTTAGGCGCCGCGCCGTGATCCCAGCGAGAACCGTCGGACCAGTTGCCGTCGGCGTCTTCGTTCCAAGTGGCGGTGGATGGCGCGGGTACATTGAAATCCGCCGCGCGATAGATCAACGGGCTGGAGCCTAGATGCATCGGATCATTGAATCCGCCGAGGGTCAGCGCGAATTGATTGTTCGCCGCGTTGTACGACACGACCGGGAAGGTACTCGTTCCCGTGCCGTAAACCTGGCTGGCGCCGCTCTTGTCGAACACCGCCACGCCGTTCGGCCCGCCGGTGAACAGATTGCCGCGGGCGTCGAAGAACATTCCTGCTCCGCCGTTGTTGTCAACCGAATTGAAAAGCTGGCCGTTCGTCCAATTGAGGGGCTTGGCGGACGATGCCAAATCGATGAGCGGCAAGGCAAAGCGTCGAATCTCTCCTTGCCGCGAGCCAAAGCCGATACCGACGTACAGCCGATTGGCGGAATCGAGCGCGATCGACGAGCTGGCGCCGGGAATATTCTGAACGATCGGCGTCGCCTTTCCCGTCGTGTAGTCAAACAGATCGACTTCGCTAGTGGCGAAATCTGAATGGCCAATATCAACGAGGAATTTGGTATTGGACGTCGGGATCGTCGATGCCGCTGGGACCGGGATGAAATCCTGATGATAGGTCACCGTGCCGACCATCGTGGCGGCGCCGCCGGAGGCCGGCATGGCGTAGAGCAAGCCGTTACTATTGCCACTGAAGTCGTTTCCGCCCGCGCCGTTGCCGATCAAGATTGTCTTGCCATCCCGCGAGAAATTGATTGGGCCGGTATCCGCACCGCTGGACGGCACGGTACCCAGCGGCGTCGAGCCGAAGCTATCGACGTTCACGCCGCTCTGCTTCCAGACGTTCGTACCGTCCCAAGCGTAGATCAGGCCGTCCGGACCGAACCGCATGCTGGTCGCGAACGCGTCCGCGGCCGCCGGCGGAAACGTAGTGATCGTCGTGACGGGAGTCGGCAAAGATTGGGCCGCGGTCGAGCGAATCAAAAGCAGCGCGGACGCGACGCAGATCGCGCCGTGAATCGTGCGGAGAAGTGTCGTTTTTTTCATTAGTTGTCTCCGTTGAAGATCGAAATCGGTCTAGCTTGCAACTCACCGCCCCGCAGCCGTTCATCGTCAACCGGGAGCCATCGGCGGCGGAGGATCCGCGGCGCGCGGCCGTCGCCGACGGCTCCGGGTTAACCAATCAACCATCAAAACCTCGACAGCAAGGCCGGATCGCCACCGGCGCGAGTGCAGAGCGGCGCAAGCACCGCCGTTGAAACCTGATCGCTCAGAAAATGAACCGAGCCGTCGCAAAAGATCACTTGCGCGCCGCCCGGATGATCGCTCCACATCTCGTCAGACTGTCGGAAATTGATCGGGCCGGTCTGATCGAAGATATTGGCGCCATCGGCCCATTCGCCGTTCTCTGTCGCGGTCCAATCGCGGCCCGTATCCTCGCCCACGATGATGGAATGCGACGTGCCGCCGGAAATCTGCTTGATGCTGATCGGGGATTCCCAGACCATGACTCCGTTGCCGGTTCCGTTGATCCACGGATAACCCGTCCCGGTCCAACCAAACATGCCGCCGTAATCGGTCGTGCCCATCCAATCGGTCGCCTTGTCTAAGCCGACGCCGGTTCGGTCGCCGGTGAGATTGCCGATGCGATAGGGGGCCAGACGGCAAGTGCTGGGACAGGCATACGTCAGAACCACGTGGCGCGTGGCTGGCAGATTCTCAGGGGCGTCGTAAGCGAGAGTGGTTTGAAACAGCTTCCAGATGCTTTGCTCTTCGATGTATGGGAGCAGGAACACGCTCCAAGCGATCTGGCGGCCGTTGCGATTGCGCGCCGTTCTGTGATCGAGCGAACCGGAGGGAAAATGCCCGTGGGCGCTGTGGTGGTTCAACAGCCCGATGCCGATCTGCCGCAGATTGCTCGCGCAAGCCGTCCGTCGAGCCGATTCCCGCGACGCTTGAATCGCCGGCAGCAACAGAGCGACGAGCAAGCCGATGATCGCGATCACCACCAATAGTTCGATCAGAGTGAATGCCGGGCGCGTGAAGTAACAGGCACACTCCGTGTGTCGCAGCGTGCCGCGAATGGCGTGGCGAGGGGCGGGCAGGGCGATCCCGGGGATCGCGCAGGAAAACTGGCCGACGGCACTCGGAGTGTGCCTGCTACGATGATCGCGGTTCATGCGGACTAGCGCGGTCGGTCTTCCGTGGGCGGCGTTTCGGCGCGCAGAGTCAAACTGCACCGTAAACGGCTGCGATAAGTCGGAAGATCGACGAAATGCGCTTCCTAAACGGTCAAAATCGTCCCGACAGTGTCCGTCCCTCGCGAACAACTGCACGCAAAGCGCCGGTAGGTCTTCTGACTTCCAAACTGAGCCAGTCCGGCCTTCTCGCCGCCCGCGGGCAAATTGCTCGCGGCGGCAATGGCACTTTCAGATTGGCCGGCTCTGATCCCACGGGCTAGAAATCATTCAGCCCAGGATCGTTCGGTTACAGCGGCGGGGCCGTCCCGGATTTGCACCGGAGTTCCCTGTTTGTCGGCTGTCTCAGAGGCAAACAGCCGACCACCAACGCACGTCCGCCGCAGTCTAGCGACGGTCGCTCCGAATGTCAAACGGATGAAGTGCGAACTGCCTCCGACGCATGGCCTCGGCCAACAAACCCAAGGCCGAATCATCGGCCGTTAGCCAAGAGTCGGTTTCGGCCAGGATTGTATCGAGCGCCGCTGCGTACCCGAGCGACCGCGAAGTTCCCGCATCGTCGGCTACGAAGAAACCCGCGCTTTCGCGGTGGACCGAGAATATCGCGTTCGACAATGGACTGACGAGCGGTCCCGAGTTCGGCGCCGGACCGCTCGGCGAGAAATCCGGCTTGGGTGTTGGATACTGGCCGATCATTTCTTCGACGGGGGCATAGGCAAGAGCAATTCCTGCGGCTCCATGATCGGCCTGCGAGCCGAGCGTTCCCGCACTTGGCCCGCTGGTTTCAGTGTCAGTCAAGCGAGCGGTTGCCCCCATCCCGTCTACCATTGATTGATAGAGCAATGGAATGGATGGCGGCGCGAAAGCGGTTGCTCCGCCATTGACGGGATCCGCGGAAACGGTCGTCGCGGCGACCAAGGGATTGCCCGACGTATCGGACGCGGCGATCGTCACCCTAGCCGAGTTCGCGGCAGTGCCGCCTATCACCAACGCGCCTTGAATAATATGGTTGGCTGTCAGGCTGCCGCCGGCGCTGACGACCAGGTTTCCGGTGCCGTCGACTCCGCCGACGATTTGATTCGTGCCGGAGACTAATAGGCCGGCCGCCGCGCTGCTTGTATTTAGGATGTTTAGGCCACCGCTGCCACCGGCCATCGGTGAGTCGGGACCGGTCAGCACCAAAGTCCCAGAGCCGTCGATAGTTGCCGTGAGCTTCCCAGCAGTGTTGTTTGCCAAAGCAAGAATATTCGCGTCAGTCAGCGCCGTATTCCAGACGCAGAGGTTGGATACTAGCGACTCGGAATTAGCGCCGCCGGCAATCGTTAACGCGGCAGTGCTGCCGATGGCCGCCGCGGTCGTATTGCCCGTGATTACCCCGCTGGCCAAATTCGCGCTCTTATTCCCCGTCACATCCGAAAGTGCCAGCGGGCCACCGGTCAGCGGAATTAAGTACGCCGATAACCCTTGCGAGCCATTATTGCCGGTCCCGCCGTTGCCGTTGAACTCAATTGCAAAATAATACCATGTGTCGGCGGAATATTGCCCGTTTCCAATTGTGTACGTAACCTGACTGACGAAGCTGCCGCGTTCGTTTCCAACGTTAAGAAAAAAGCGCCTGGTCCCGACATATGAAGTGCCGAGCGTAAACCCGCGGCCACTGCCATCGATGTTACTAAGAACGATTTGCCCAGTCGCGATGTTTGCCGATGGGAAGCGGAACATTCCGGCAATGGTCCAAGCCGACGAGAATCGCGAGATGAAATCGAACTGACCAATTGTGCCGTTGTCGAGGCTCGTCGGCACAAGCGAGCCGGGTACAGTCCAGTAGTCGCCGACGCTGGGGTCCACGCCGCGCCAGAAGGGAATCGCGGCGTAGGACGTGAAGTATCCATGTCCCGAACCGTCGAGCAAATAATCCGCCCCATAGCCGATCGGGGCGCTCGTCGGCGTAGGGCTGGAACCGCGATTCGTCCGCACGCTATAGCCGCCACGCGAGTCGAGCAACCACAGCTTTAGATTTGACGGCGCAACGGTGTCGGGCGTAGTGGCTCCGGGGGCCGGGAATTGCTCGGGAGCGGGAGCGACCGAGGGAATCGGAGCGAAGTTGCCAATCGCCAACGCTTTCTTGGTATACCGGAACAGGTCGAACGTAATGTTCTGGGTCATGCTGCCCGCCGTCGTGTTGCCGTAGCGGCAAAGGTACACCGGGTCGGTGGAATTCAAGAGCGAATCGGGAGCGACTGTCGTAGGATCGACGACGGACGTCACGGTTTCAGTGAGCGAACCGTCGCTGCGGTACGTCCACATCCGAAGTCTGCCAGTCGCGGTGTCCCGCTGACAAACGACGCGATGATAGACGCCGTCGTTCGTGGCGTCGATGGTCGAGGTAATCGCGGCATGGTGCGTGCCATCGTCGACCGTCATCGATACGGTGCCGTTCGGGTTGACGACGACGACGATGCCTTTCGTGCCCGTCCCAACTCCCGAGTTTCCGCCGAGAAGAACGCCGTAACCATGACTGGCAATCGTGTAGTCGAACTCGAACGTGACATCGCCGCTGTCCGTCGTCAGGTAATCCGGGTCGAACGTGGGATCGACTTGATTTGCCAGGAGCAGGTAATCGCCGTTATGGAACGTGAGGGCCGACTGACCGTTGCCGAGCGGCGCGGCGGTATAGATCGGCTTCCCCGTCGTCGTCGCGCGGTGGTCTCCAGTCCCGTAGTCGACGATCGAAGCGGACCCTGACCAGGCATTTTCGCCCGCCGGCAACTCATTGAAGTCGTAAACCACTTGCTCGGTGATTCCGGCCATCAGGGCGGCGAGGTTGAATCTCACGAGTCCGATTTGTCCAATCGTGGCGCCGGGAATTCCTTGCCAATTAAAATCCGTGTCGGTGTGACCACGCTCGTAGGCGCAAAGGATGTTCCCGCCAGCCAGGCACAGATCGCTATACCATGCCGTTCCGGTGAAGAGCGGGATCTCCTTCGACCATGTGACGCATTCGTCGGTACTTAGAAAGGCGGTTAGCCGCACTCGGTTCGCGTTGTTGGGCATGACCATCACATACACGCCGCCACCAAGCGCGACGACTTGGGCTGGCGTGGAAGCAGCTTTCAACATTGTCGAGCCATTCGTGCCGTCGTCGAGGCCGGCAGTCCAGGTTTGTCCTCCGTTGGTCGAAGTCATGTGCCCATGAAAGCTCCCCTTCGTGTTGCACGAGATATAAAGATGATTGTCGGCCGTCAGTTCGGTGAAGTGGGGCTCAAGAAGCCCTGCTGTCTGTCCCCCGCCGCCGAAAACGGCCGCTTGAGTCTCGTCCGTAAGCTTTCCTTGCGAGAAGGTAACGCCGTCGTCGGAATAGATGCAGCCAACAAATGGCTCGACTCCCGACCCGCCCGTGTCGTACCGATAATACAACGGTATCACGATTCGATTCGACCGCAGAATCGGCTCGCCGCCTCCCACGGTGCCGAGCCACACACTCTGCGGGGTCACGATCGAGCTAGGATTGAGTGTCGTGCCGTCCTGCCACGCCGGCGTTCCGGCGAGTTCCACGACAGCGGCGCCGCCCGTGTTATTACTGATGACCTTGCTGAGCCAATAGCTGTGGCCATTCAAACCCATTGGATCGTTGGCGAGACCCGTGATCGTGACCAAGGCGCGAGCGTAGGGCAACGAGCCGATTGAGGTCTTAAACGTCAGTCCAAGCCGCACGATACCCGGGTTCGGGTCACTGACCGACGTAATCGAGGCAACGTTTTGGTTCCCGGCAAAATATGTGGTGGGCGTAATGTCGATCGGCTTGGACCAAGTCTGACCATCGTCCTTCGAGGTCATGTAGCGATATACGTATTGGCGCTGGTCAACGGCCTGGACGCCTCCATTCCTGGTCTGGAAATAGAACAGATAGATCGTGCCGTCTTGTCGCTGCACGATATCTGGACTGCCGACGATCCAGCTCGTGCCGCCCCAACTCGCTAAGCGGGCGGCATCCCCTGCAAGCTGCGGCGGAGTAATGATCGACGCGGCGCCGAACGTCTCGCCGTTGTCCATGCTCCGCCGCACGAAGATATCGTTATTGCCAGTGCTATCCTGGGAACTAGCTTGATAACCAGCCATAGCCAGGACCGTCCCTGCCTGCGTCGTGAAGAGAACCGGGCCGCGGGCGAACGCATTGCCGTTGGGAACCATGCCCCCGTAAGGCCAGAGTTCGGCGAGCGGCTCACCATCGACGCCTTGAACAGGACCGAAAGGCTGGGAACTACCCACCGGCGTGCCCGCGGCGTCGAGCCGCAGCGAACCATCGTCCACTTGCAGATTGCCCGTCAAATTGTTCGCGCCGCTGACGGTGAATGTGCCAGCGCCGATCTTGGTCAGGGCGCCAAGGTTGTTCTGGTCGCCTCCGGAAGGCGAATCCACGGTCACATTTTGTGTGGCATCGAGCTGCACTACGAGCGGAATGGTCGAAGTAGGAAGCGGCGAAAGCAGATCGATCGTTTGTGGTCCTGACGGGACCGCAAAGGTGATCGTCTGCGTGGAACCCGCAAGGCCGTTGGCGTCCAAGATCGCTTGCCGCAGGGATCCAGGGCCGCTGTCGTTAACGTTGGTCACGGTCAACGCCAAAAGGCACCGCGGCTCGAGCACCTCGAAAACACATCGCTTCAGCGGACGCTTCTGCGGGCGCAGAGTGCGCCCCTCGATTCCGTGTCGCAATGGAAGTCCGCCTTTCAACTCGCTGCCTCGTCTAGGCACTGTCCCCTGTTGCAGCCCATTATACGTTCGGGCGCAACACGGCACAAACGTCGCCGCCGAAGTGCGACAACCGCGGAACTGACGCTGGCAACGTCGGCCGCGACGCGTGCGCGGGGATATGTTCGACCGGCGAACGGGCGGTATAATCCGACCACGCCGTTGTGGTTGAACGACGCTCGAGGATTCGAGGACGCTATGACGCACGACAACGAGTGGGGCAGGCACCGAGTGGCGATCGAGGCGGTCACTCCGCTGGTGGATTGCGGCCGGTTTCCGATCAAGCGAATTCAAGGAGACCGGATCGCGGTCGAGGCCGATCTGTTTGCCGACGGTCACGAGGAAATCCGCGGCGTTCTGCTGTGGCGCCACGAAAAGAGCGCCGATTGGTCGCAGGCTGAGTTGGGGTTGTTCTTCAACGACCGTTGGCGAGCCTCATTCGACGTTCGCGAAATCGGCCGCTACCATTACACGATTCGCGGCTGGGTCGATCGGTTCCAAACCTGGCGGCACGATTTGGCGAAGCGCGTCGCGGCCGGTGCCGATGCGAAGGTCGATCTGTTGATCGGCGCTCAATTGGTGGCGGAAAGCGCTGAGCGGGCGAGGGGGCCGGATGCCGCGCGGCTGAAGGAATTTGCCGCGACATTATCGGGGGCAAAAAGTCCGGAGGAGCGAGCGCAGATTGCCGACAGTCCGGTGCTCGTCGGCCTGATGGACCGTTATCCTGATTTGCAATTCGCCACGACGCTTGATCCGCCACTGACAGTGACCGTTGATCGCGAGCGGGCGCGGTTCAGCGCGTGGTACGAAATGTTTCCGCGCTCGACCAGCCCGACCCCTGGCGGCCACGGCACGTTCGCCGACTGCGAGGCTCGACTGCCATACGTGGCCGAAATGGGCTTCAACGTTCTCTATTTCCCGCCGATCCACCCGATCGGGGCAGCGTTTCGCAAGGGGAAAAACAACTCACCGACCGCACTGGCGTCGGACGTTGGCAGCCCGTGGGCAATCGGCGCGGCCGATGGCGGCCACAAAGGCGTGCTGCGGGAACTCGGCACGCTCGCGGATTTCCATTCGCTCGTGGCCGCGGCCGCCTCGCGGGGGATCGAGATCGCGCTGGACATCGCCTATCAATGTTCGCCCGATCACCCGTACGTCGCCGCGCATCCCGAATGGTTTCGCAAACGGCCGGATGGCACGATCCAGTATGCCGAGAATCCGCCCAAGAAATATCAGGACATCTATCCCTTCGATTTCGAAACGCCGGCTTGGCGGCCGCTTTGGGACGAATTGAAGAGCGTCGTATCCTTCTGGGCCGAGCAAGGAGTGCGGATCTTCCGCGTCGATAATCCGCATACCAAGCCGTTCGCTTTTTGGGAATGGATGATCGATGATCTCAAGCGACAGGATCCCGATCTGATCTTTCTTTCCGAGGCGTTCACGCGGCCGAAGGTGATGTACCGCCTGGCGAAGCTCGGCTTCACGCAGTCGTACACCTATTTCACTTGGCGAAATACGAAGCAGGAGTTGACTGAGTATCTCGAGGAGATCACGCGGCCGGCGATGCGCGATTTCTTTCGGCCGAATCTCTGGACGAACACACCAGACATCTTGTCGGAGTATTTGCAGAGCGGGCAACGGGCCGCGTTCATCGCGCGTCTAGTGCTGGCGGCGACGCTGGCGGCAAACTTCGGCGTGTATGGCCCGCCGTTCGAACTGTGCGTCGCGACGGCCCGTGAGTCGCAAAGCGAGGAGTATCTTGGCTCGGAGAAATATGAGATTCCGCATTGGCAGCTCGATCGGCCGGAGAGCTTGCGGGACGTGATCGCCCGGGTCAACCGCGCTCGCCGCGAGAACCGGGCCTTGCAGAGCGATGCCAATTTGGAGTTCCATCCGGTCGAAAGCGATCAGCTCATCTGCTACAGCAAACGGACCGACGACGGCGCCAATGTGGTGGTCGCGGTCGTCAATCTCGATCCTTACCACGCGCACTCGGGTAATGTGCAATTGCCGCTAGCGCAACTGGGGGTCCGCGAGGACAAGCCGTATCAGATGGAAGACCTGCTCAGCGGCACGCGCTATACTTGGCAGGGGAATCGCGGCTGGGTCGATCTGGCGCCGCAGCCGATGCCGGCCCATTTGTTTCGTCTTCGCCGCTGGGTTCGCACGGACGGGACCTTCGAAGTTTTCGATGAGCAATGACTGCCACGGAAAAGCGAACGCCGGCGGAAGTGTAGGTGTAGGGTGCGTCGAGCGCAGCGCTGACGCACCGGTGCGTCTTACTGACGAGATCGCTGCAACGCGCCGAGCTGATCGACGTCCATCAGAATGGTCACTTTGGCGTCGAGTCCATTGGCCAGCTTCTCCAGCAAGGCCGCCGTGGCGCCAGTCACAGTCATTCGGCAAGCCTTGCCCCCTTGCGTGATCTCGGCGGAGACAGCCACGGGGGGCGGCGAGCCAAGCAACTCCGGCGTGGCGCTCACCATCCGCGCCGGATCGACGGGCGTTTTGAGAATCCAGTCGAATGCCAAAGGATCGTCCGAAACCTTGTTCTTGGCTGTGAACTTGCCGAACTGTACGACGCTTTTCATTCCGTGCATTTGGTCGTGCACCGCTTGTCTCGCCGCTTCCCCGGCAGACGTCTGCATGACGCTCATGCTGACTGCCCACACGACTCCGGCGCCAACCGCGACGGCAAGGAATGCGACTAGCATTACGAGACCGACGTTGCTCCGACCACTCGGCGGCCGCGACGATCCTCCAGGCGCGATTCTGGCGCCCGACGCGTGAGGCTGCGACGCCGCATCATCGCGAAACATTGCCAAATCGCGTTTGAGAGCGGCCGCCTCGATCGTAAGTTGCTTGATCTGTCTAGTGAGTTCTTCGAGCGAAGCGTCGTTCATCGGTTAAGCTCCCTTAACAGTGGCGCAAATGCCGCGTCGGCCCGCAGCAGCACGAGGCTCGGTTCTTCGGTGACGTTGCTCACGGATAAATTGCCGACCGCGACGGCGTGCTTGAGCGTCTCGGAAATCCGCTCCCAATCCTGCTGCGCCGCCTCGGACCGTTTCGAATCAAGGTGCAGAAGCCGAAGGTTGTACAGGTTGGCGACGACCGCCAACGAGTATTCGGGCGCTTTCGGATAGTAGGTCGCGAGCCTTTCGAAACCACGAATTGCCGCTTGATAATGTTCGATCGACTCGGCGGCCGGATGGCCGGCGAGCGCCGAGAGCAGACCGAGACTGGCCTCGACCTCGGCCACTCTCTGAGAAAAGGCGGGCACTTCGAGGTAGTCTTCGGTCAATTTCCTATAGCTCGCGAGCGCGTGGGAATACGCAGCTTGCGACTCCTCGAATCGCTTTAGATCGCGATAGGCGGCGGCCAGCGTCATGGAAGTCATTGCTTGGCCCTCGCGGAAACTCTGGTCGGCCCTAAACCGCGGAAGTTTATCATAGATTGACTGTGATTTGACCAGCATGTTGACAGCATCTTGCGGCCGATTCGTGCGGAGATACAGCGAGCTGATATTGGCATAGGTGATCGCCAGGTCATGCCAACCATCGTCGATCCAATGGGCTTCACCCTCGGATTGCTCCGCCAATTGAAGGCGAATGTCGATCGCGCGGCGAAAGCTGGCCTCCGCCTCGTCGAACCGTTTCTGCCGGGATTCGAGCAGAGCCAGATTGTTCCACAGATTTCCCTGGGCCGAGCGCAAGAGCGCGTCGTCGGGTGCCTTTTGGCCGAGTTGCTTGAAGAGATCGAGCGACTTGCGGAATTCCGCTTCAGACACTTCTTCGTTTCCCGCGGCTTCCTCAAGATTTCCGTTGCTCGCATGCGCGGCGGCCAGTTCACGGCCGTATTTAAGTGAATCGGGCGCCTCGGCCACCAATTGATTGAGCAGTTGGAGCGACGTTTCGAGGCACGATCGCGCCTCGTCGAAGCGATGCAGCTTGATCCAGATGTTCCCAGCCTGCTTGCGGGCCAGCGCCTTCTCGAAGCGGACTTCCGGGTCGTTTCCCTCTTGGCTATAGATGTCTCTATAGAAATCGAGTTCGTCTTGAAGTTGCAAGCGGTAATCCTCGCCGGCCCGATTGAGCCGCGTTTCGCTGGCGATGAGGGCCTTGGAGAAATTCGCCTCGGCCCGCTGCCGCGCCCGATCGGTGCGTTCGAACGACTCGCTGAGCTGGGCGTTCTTCCACGCTCCGAACGAGATGATCGCGACGGTTGCCAAAATCACGACGCCGACGAGCGCAGCTACCGAAGGCCGGCGCCGCGCCCATTTTGCCACGCGCTGCCATGGCCGCGATGGCCTGGCAACGATCGGCCGGCCATCGAGGAACCGGGCCAAGTCATCAGCGAGCGCCGCGGCGGATTCGTAGCGCCTTCGCGGCGACTTTTCCAGACACTTCAAGATGATTGTTTCCAGATCGCGCGGAATTGACGGAAACATTAGTCGCGGCGAAATCGGATCGTCGGCGAGCACCTGCAAGATCGTCGCGACAGCGTCTTGACCTCGAAACGGCGGCCGGCACGTCACTAGTTCATAAAGAATCGCCCCGAGTGAGTACACGTCGCAGGGCGGCCCGACGGTCTTCATCACCCCTCCGGCTTGCTCGGGCGCCATGTAGCTCGGGGTGCCCAGGATTGCGCCGGTTTGCGTCTGGCCGGGAACTTGGAGCTGTTTGGCGAGGCCAAAGTCGGTGATCTTTGGCGTCCCCTCTTCACTCAAGAGTACGTTGGCTGGCTTGAGATCGCGATGAACGATCCCGCGGCCGTGCGCGAAATGGATCGCTCGGGCCAGTATCTCGACAATCCGAGCGGCCTCGCGCGCCGGCAACGGATCCGATCGCAACGTGTCGGCCAGGCTGCCGCCCGGCATGAATTCCAGAAGCAGATACGGCCGCCCGTTCCATTGCCCGACCTCGTGAATCTGGACGATGTTCGGGTGTTGGAGCGCAGCCACCGCTCGCGCCTCGGCATGAAAGCGGGTCAAGAGTTCGGCGTCGGAATCGGTTCCGGTCATGACCGTCTTCAGCGCGACGATTCGCCCCAGACTCCTTTGGCGGACCTTATAGACCACGCCCATTCCGCCACGGCCGAGTTCGCCGAGAATCTCGTAGGGCGGCGGCTCGGCAGCGGCGGCGCTTGGGCCGATAGCGGTCGAACCGGCGCGGCGCGCCCATTCGGTCTCCTTCTGCGCCGCGCCGTCAAAGATCTCCGTCGGCAGCGGCGAACGGTTTTGATCGAGCGTGTTAAGAGGCGAATTGACATCCGGCGCCCTAGCGGAGGCATCGTGGACAAGCGACGGCATCTCGCCGTTGGCGACCGCCGCCTCGCCGCAAATCGGACAGCAGTGTGCGACGATGGTCGATCCGTCACCGGCAACGCCCGCGGCTTCGGCGGCCCAATAGTGACCTTGCGGACAAGTCAATTTGGCGGCCATCACTCGATTCGGTTCGAGAAAGCGAACCACAAACCCTCATTGAATATGACGACGCTCTACCCAGTATATACGATCGAGAGGGCCGGTTGCGACTATCCCGATAATCGCTCGCCATTGAGCCGGTAAGCATGTAGGCACGACCGCTGTAGCTTAGCCGCTCGAGACAATCGATCAACAGCTCCCGATCGCTTCCCATGCGCGCGTCATATCAATTCGCCGTAGCAAACCGGCCTCGACCTCAGCCTCGCCGGCATCGGGAAACTGCACGCGAATGCACGCGCGCGCCAGATCGCACGACAACTCATGCAACCCCAGAATGGCAACGGTCAATAGCGGCGAATCCGCTGCGAGAAATCCGGGCTGTCGCGGTAGATGTAGGCCACGCGGTTGATTCGGGCCTCGGCGCGCGTTTGCTCGAAAGTGCCGTTCCCCTTTATCAGGCCCAAGTTGTAGGCCAGCCGATCCGAAAGGCCGGGGAACAGCACTTGATAGCTGTAGGGAATCTTATTCGGGATGACGTGGTTGACGTGGGTCACGATGTTCGTCGTGCAATTGTTCGTGATCGTATTGTAGAACTCCGGCTGGCTGGCCAGCTTGTTCGCCCGCTGGAGCATATCGACGAACAGCGCCTGCGATTCGCCTGGGGTCGTGTTCGCGCGATAGAGGTAGACGTCGTCCTTGCGGAAGTTCGATCGCAGGCGAATGAGGTCGCGCTCGTCCCCCACGACATAGACGATTTCGCTCTGGTTGAACAGATCGCGGATGGGCGTGTATTTCTCCCCGCGCAGATGCCGCACTTCGACCGAGACCGACAAATAGTTGTCTCCCTGAAAGCCGAAGCTCAGGAACGTGTGCGCCACGCTCGGCATGTCGGCAAACGGAACAAGGATGTAATCGACTGAATCGACTTTCGTCAGATCGTAGGTCCGATCGGAGTAGTGAACGTCAAATTCGTCCTGGCTGCGATAGTCGCAGTTTCGAACGTTGTGGATCGTCACCAGATCGCCGCGAAAATTGGCGGTGGCGACACGGGAGTATTCCGGCGCCCAATCGCGATCGTTCGACGGAGTCAGCCGGCAACCGGTCGACGAAGCGGCGATCGCCAGCGTCAGCCAAGCCACAGCCCGCCATGCGTGGACTGGGGGCCGCGATTCGATCGAGCTGACATCGCGATTCGCCACGCCGTGACTCCCAATGGATACGGGCCGAGCGTCAACCAACGGCCATGCGCCGCGGTCCCCTACACACGTATTCGGAACTCATTGCCCACCTTCATTGCGCAGATACGCAATTTGGGGCACAATTCTTATCCCAAACAGTTTAAATTGACAAGACAGATCGGCGCGACAATCCAGCAAACCGTCGGCTTTCATAGTCTGCGCTGCCTTGGTAAACATTACCTGGGATGGCACGGCGAATTGGGCATTTCCACGGCCTATCCGCCATCCCAGCTTGCGGAAACCGGCCTTTCGTTCGATTCGGCTCCTCACTCCGGCCCTACCCGCCTCTTGCGAACGAGTTTCGCCCCAGCGAGAATGACCGCACTTTGCCAGCATCCGCTCTTTTGAAGCTTCATGCCGGCCATCGGTCGCTAGTCTTCGTACCCTCGCCCCGAGTCCGTCGCCCCATCCTCATGCTGGCTCAGCTTCGCACCTATTCGCTCTTGGGGATCGAGGCCGTGCCGGTCGAGGTCGAGGTGGACGTGTCGCCCGGTGCGCTTCCCAAGACGGTGCTCGTCGGCTTGCCGGAGGCGGCGGTGAAGGAGAGCGTTCATCGGATCGAACGGGCGATGGTCAACTCCGGCTTCCAGCGCCCGCAGGACCGGATCGTAATTAATCTCGCGCCCGCCGAACTGCCCAAGCAGGCCGCGTCGTTCGATCTGCCGATCACGCTCGGGCTGTTGGCTGGCAGCGGGCAACTCACTTCTGATCGCTTCAAGCAATACGCCGTGTTCGGCGAGCTGGCCCTCGACGGCAGCACCCGGCCAGCGCGCGGCGCCCTCTCGATGGCGATCGCCGCGGCGCAGCAGAAGGAGCTGCGCGGGCTAGTCGTTCCGAAATCGAGCGCGGCGGAGGCGGCCGTCGTCGAGGGAATCGAAGTGATCGGCGTCTCGACGCTCACCGAGGCAGTCGCCTTCTTTGCCGGCGAGTTGGAGATCGAGCCAACCCCACCGCGGCTCGACGAATGGTTTCAGGAGTTCGCAGTTTACGACGTGGACTTCGCCGACGTTCGCGGCCAGGAGATGGCCAAGCGCGCGATCACGATCGCCGCGGCCGGCGGGCATAATCTGCTAATGCTCGGCCCGCCCGGTTCCGGCAAGACGATGCTCGCCAAGCGCGTTCCCACGATCTTGCCCGATCTGACCGGCCCGGAGTCGATCGAGACCACGCGCATCTATAGCGCGATGGGATTGCTGCGCCCCGGCCAGCCGCTTTTGGCCACGCGCCCCTATCGTTCGCCGCACCACACGATCAGCGACGCCGGCCTGGTCGGCGGCGGCTCGACTCCGTCGCCCGGCGAGATCAGCCTTTCGCACAATGGCGTGTTGTTTCTCGACGAATTGCCCGAGTTCAATCGCCGAACGCTCGAAGTCCTCCGCCAGCCGCTGGAAGACGGCACGGTGACGATTGCCAGGGCCCTTTCGAGCACGACCTTTCCGGCGAACTTCATGCTGATCGCGGCACTCAATCCTTGCCCGTGCGGCTATCGCAACGATCCCCGGCGGAATTGCAACTGCACGGTGCCGCAAGTCGAGCGGTACATGGGCAAGATCAGCGGCCCGTTGCTCGATCGGATCGATATTCACATCGAAGTGCCGGCAGTCGCGTTTCGCGAATTGTCGTCCGCGGCGCCAGGCACCTCGAGCGCACAAATGCGCGAGGCCGTTGCCACCGCCCGAACAACACAGCGCGGTCGTTTCGCCGGCACCTCGACACGCAACAACGGCCACATGACGCACCGCCAAATCCGTGCGCATTGCCAACTCGACGAAGCCGGCATGAACTTGCTCAAAGCCTCGATGGCCGAGCTGGGCCTCTCCGCCCGCGCGCACGACAAAATCCTCCGCGTCGCCCGCACTTGCGCCGATCTGGAAGGCCTCGAAAAAATCGGCTCCCACAACGTCAGCGAAGCGATCAACTATCGAATGCTCGATCGCAATCTGTGGTCGTGAGCAAGTAATGTCGCGGAATTGACATCGCCATCGGTTCGGCTACAGTGGCGGGCGGTGGGGTGCCGCGTCATTTGCCATTGATTCTCTCCTCGTTTCTGCTCGGGAGGTCTCTCATGAACCGTCGTGATGCACTCAAAACCAGCGCGGCTGGATTGGCTATGTCGATGATCGGGGCGCATGTTGCCGGGGCCGCAGACGAGAAGACCTATCGCGTCGGGCTGATTGGCACGGGTTGGTATGGCAAGAACGATCTGCTGAGATTGATCCAGGTCTCGCCGGTTGAGGTCGTCTCGCTCTGTGACGTGGATAAGCACCAGTTGTCGGCCGCGGCCGATCTGGTCGCCCAGCGGCAGAAATCCAAGAAGACCCCGCGTACCTACGGCGATTATCGCGAGATGCTCAAGGCAAAGGACCTCGATATCGTGCTCGTCGGCACGCCCGATCATTGGCACGCGCTGGCGATGATCGCCGCCGTCGAGGCCGGGGCCGACGTGTACGTGCAAAAGCCGATCAGCCGCGACGTGCTCGAAGGAGAAGCGATGGTCGCCGCCGCCCGCAAGCATGGCCGCGTCGTGCAGGTCGGCACGCAGCGAAAGAGCATGCCGCACATGCTCGATGCGAAGAAGAACGTCGTCGACGCCGGCCTGCTAGGCAAGATCGGGCAGGTCGATATTTGCTGCTATTACCACATGCGGGCCAACGGCGATCCACCGCTCAGCCCCGTGCCGGATTATTTCGATTACGAAATGTGGACCGGCCCCGCGCCGCTTCGTCCGTACGACATGATCCCGCACGTCCGCTGGTGGCGGACCTTCACGGAATACGGCAACGGGATCATGGGCGATATGTGCGTTCACATGCTCGACGCGACGCGCTTCATGCTCGGGCTGGGCTGGCCGAAGCGGATTTCGTCCGGCGGCGGGATTTTCGTGGAGAAAGGGGGGAAGTCGAACATCACCGATACGCAAACGGCCACGTTCGAATACGACGGGCTGAACGTCACCTGGCAGCATCGCACTTGGGGCGCGGCCAATGACCCGAAGTATGCCTGGTCGTTCAAGTTTTATGGTGACAAAGGGACGCTCAAGGCGGGAATGGACGGCTACGATTTCGTTCCCGAGGGGAAGGGAAAAGCGATTCACAAGGACGCCGTCTTCGAGCGCGAGCAGTTTCCCGAGGACGTCACCGAGAAAGAAATCGATCTCTCCGGCGCTCCGGCGACTCGGGCGAACATGAAGAACTTTCTAGCCGCCATCGAAAGCCGCGGCCGCCCGATCGCCGATATCGAACAGGGGCACATCTCGACCTCCTCCTGCATTCTCGCGAACCTCTCGATGAATCTCGGCCGGGCGATCGTCTACGATCCGGCGAAGCGGCAAGTCGTCGGCGACGAGCAAGCCACGGCCATGCTCCGCCGCGAATATCGCGAGCCGTGGAAGCATCCGGCCGACGGGCTGGTGTCATAGCGCGGCTAGCGATGGCGTGACCGCGCGAATATGATGACGCTCAATCCGGCGGCGTCAGCCATCTTTCACGCGGTTTTCCGCGGTAAACGGGTTTCCATGCCGATTTCTTGGAACGAAATTCGTCAGAACGCCATTCTGTTTTCCAGCGAATGGGCCGGCGCGACTAGCGAGAGCGCGGAAAAACAGACGTTTTGGAACGAATTCTTCGCGGTCTTCGGCATTCGCCGTCGCACCGTCGCGGCTTTCGAGGAGCCGGTCAGGAATATCTCCAGCGATTACGGATTCATCGATCTCTTCTGGCGCGGGATGTTGTTGGTCGAGCACAAAAGCCGCGGCCGAGACCTTGGGAAGGCTGAATCGCAGGCGTTCCGCTACGTTCAAGACCTGGTTCGAGAAAACCGGCACGACGAAATCCCACGTTATGTCATCGTATCTGACTTCGCTCGCATTGCCCTCCACGATCTAGAGCCAGACGATCAGCGCCGAGTGCCCCTATTCGACAGTTTCCGCGTCGACACGAGCGAATTCCCGCTCACCGAGTTGCATCGCCATATCCATGAATTCGCGTTCATACCGGGCTACCAGCGACATCGGTTTGAAGACCAAGACCCGATCAATCTTCGCGCCGTGGGAATCATGGGCGATCTTCACGACGCTCTGGAACATGGCGGTTATCGCGGCCATGAGTTGGAGCGTTTTTTGGTTCGCGTCCTGTTTTGCCTCTTTGCCGAAGACACCGGGATCTTCGAGCGCGAGGCGTTCCGGCTCTATATCGAAGACCGAACCAAGCCGGATGGCGGCGATCTCGGCCTGCACCTCGCACGACTGTTCAGCGTGCTCAACACTCCGGCTGACGAGCGGCAGCGGAATCTCGACGAAATCCTGGCCGCGTTCCCCTTCTATGAAAGCTCGTTGCGTGTCAACTACTGCATTTTCAGAATTCGAATCAGTGTAAGTCCATTCTTCTATCCGAGCATAGCGCCGGGGGCGCGTAGCCCATGTGGGTGTTTCGAAATTGGGGGAAGACTGCCCCAT